>JANMSG010000162.1:0-6348 GCA_031389065.1 Acidobacteriota bacterium
CGACGCTCATCAACCTGCAACACGACAATTCTTGCGCCGTTGTCGAAATAAACTTTATCAATGCGCGGCAAGAGCGCGGGTTTAATCTGATTGCGGCAAATATCTATCAACTGTTCCTCGACCTGTTCGGGGTTATCGAGCCCTTCAATACGGCGTTGGTCGTTGACGCCGAACATAATTGCGCCGCCGCCTGAATTGGCAAGCGCGACGATTTCAGCGGTGACTTTTTCGGTGTTGACCAGACGAAGCTTGAATTCGAGATGTGTGTCTTCGCCGCCTCTGATTAAGGCGATTACGTCTGTGCGGTCAAGCGAGCGTGAATAACGGCTCATCAATTTTTGTTCGAATAAGTACCGTTCGCTATCAGGAGAGCGTTTCGATTTGCTGAACTTTCTGCCGTGTGCCATTTGTTCCCCACCTCTTGCATTGATTTACGGGCAGATACAAATTCTTTCTTGGATAATAATACATAAGCGTTGGGGGAAGGCAAAAGGTAAAAGGCAAACGGCAAAAATTGTTCGGGCGTTTTTTATGTTGTGAGGAAGAGAGCAAGGCTCGTATAATCGTTTGCAACGGGCAATAATCAATCGCTTCAACAGGGAATAATGACTTCTCTCATCAACACAAAGGTTTTTAATAATCCCGAAAAGATTATCGAAGGGTGGTATTGGGCAATCCGCTCGTCTACGCTCAAACGCGGAGGCGTCAAGCCGTTCAATTTTTTTGGCAGAGATCTTGCTCTTTACAGAGGCGAAGACAACCGCGTCGCGGCGCTTGATGCCTATTGCCCGCACATGGGCGCGCATCTGGCAGCAGGCAAAGTCGAAGGCAACGCCATTCGCTGCCTTTTTCATTATTGGAAATACGACGCACATGGCAAGTGTGTAGAGATTCCCTGCCAACAAAACACTTCATTCGTCCCGCCAATTCAAACCTGGGCGGTTCAAGAAAAGTACGGGTTGGTGTGGCTTTGGGCGGGACGCGAGCCGAAACATCCGATTCCGTTCGTGCCAGAGCTTGAAAACCAGGAGTGCGATTATCTTTTGGCGAATCGTTTTGTCAAAGAGTGTCACCCAAACGTGATGATGATAAACGCCATTGACGCCCAGCACTTCAATTCGGTTCACAGCCTGCCTGTTGATTTGAATCTTGAGCCGACTATCATCAACGACAATTGCGTCAAGTTTACCAATACGACAAAGATTTCAAGCACCTCTCGGCTGACAAAATTCCTCAGCCATTTTTATAAGGACGCGCTGACTTATACGCTCTGTTATTTTTTCGCAAGCACCGGAACAGTGACAATCGGTCCTGATTTTCTGCACTTTCACATCATGTTTGCGCTTCGCGCGACAAAAGAAGGCAAATCCGAAGGGCAGACGATTCTCATCACACGCAAGCGCAAAGGTTTATTCGGAAAAGTGTGGAGCCGCATTTTGCTATGGCTTACGCGTGTCGTCGGTGCCTATTTTGCAAAGGGCGACACGTTGATTTTCAAAACCATCAAGTTCAATTTTCGCACTCCCGTCAAAGCCGATTCGTCAATCATTCGATTCATCGAACACGCGGAAAAACAGCAGACAATTGACTGGGGTCTGCCACTTGAAGAAGATGCAAAGAGCGGGAGTCAACCTTTGAAACTGATTTCAAATGTCCGGGCACAAAATTATCCTGAGCGTGAAGCAAAATGATAGCTGTAAAAAATGAGCCTTCAACCTGGCGCGCTTCGTCGAAACTTAAAGCGAGAATTGTGCCCGCAAGTGACCTCTCTTTTGAAGAAGAAGCGCGAATGTTTCAACTGATGCAAACCTATTACGATGATGTCAGTCGTGAGCAATTCCTTACAGACCTCTCGAAAAAGAGCGACGTGATCTTGTTGTTTGATAAAACCGATTCGCAAATCCAAGGCTTTTCAACGCTGCTGTGTTTGAACGTGAATTGCGGCGATAAAAATGCGCGCGGCATATTCAGCGGCGACACGGTTGTGGATAAAAAGTATTGGGGGCAGCGGGTTTTGGGCAAAGCTTTTTTGCGCTTTCTGTTTACGGAAAAATTGAAACGCCCGTTCGAGCCTCTCTATTGGCTGTTGATTTCAAAAGGCTATAAAACCTACCTGATGATGGCGAATAATTTTTCCGAGTATTATCCGCGCTTCGATAAGCCTACACCTTTGGACAAGCAAACTCTTATGGACGCTTTTTATTCGACTCTGTATGCGAATGATTACGACGCGGAGGCGGGTTTGATAAAGCCCTCGCAGAAAGCTTACAAATTGAAGACCGGCGTTGCGGGTATTTCCAACTCCTTGATGGATAGCAATCCTAAGATCGCCTTTTTTCAGGCGGCGAATCCCGATTGGCAGAAAGGCTCGGAGTTGGCTTGCCTTGCGCGTATGACGTTGTGGATGCCTTTTATGTACGCGCTGAAAAGTTTGTTGGTTGATCGGTTGATACAGCCTCTTTCACGAATAGTCTTTCCGTTGCCGAAAGCGAGAAAAAACGAATGAATAATCAAACGGTTTTGATTACCGGAACGTCTACGGGATTCGGGCGTATGCTTGTGCCTGAATTTTTGCGCCAGGGGTGGACGGTGATTGCCACGCTCAGAAATGCCGAACAACGCGCAGACTTTTTCAAAAATGAGATGGACAGCGCCCCGGATCGATTGTTTCTGTTTTCACTGGATGTGACCGATGAAAAAGATAGAGAAGCCGCCGCAGAATTTATTGATGAACATTTTGAAGGAAAGCTTGATTGCCTGATAAACAACGCTGGCTATGGCTTGTTTGGCGCGGCTGAAGATTTATCTGAGGAGCAAATACGTGAACAGTTGGAAGTCAATTTTTTCGGACTGGTTTTCTTGACGCAGAAACTATTGCCGCAAATCAGACGAGCGCAAGGACGCATCATCAATCTGTCGTCTGTATTGGGTTATACAGCTATGCCGCTGGCTTCGATGTACTGCGCCAGTAAATTTGCGGTCGAAGGCTTTTCCGAAGGGCTTTATCACGAATTGAAACCGCACGGCGTTCAAGTCGCTTTAGTGGAACCCGGCGCCTTCAGAACGAGCTTTGCCGATAAGCAGGCTTGGGGCGAACATAGCTTTGATAAAGATTCGCCATACAAAAAGCAGACCGAAGCGTACAGTCGCTACAGAGAGCAGCGCGCCTCAGGCGAAGGCGTTTCCCCTGTGCCTGTCATTACGGCAGTAATGCGTTTGGCTGAGGCAAAGAAAATGCCTTTGCGTGTGCGATGCGGCAAAGACGCGAAAGGCGTTTACGCGGTGAAGCGTTTGTTGCCGGAGAGGTTGCAAACAGCGGTTTTTTCAAAAGTCTATGGGCGATTGTTTTCAAGCAAAGAGTAAAGCGATAGCTTTTCAGAAAAAGAATTGCCGAGGAAAGGACAAGTTCGCCGCCAAACGTACCGTAGACTGTCCAGTCTGCGGATGTTTCATTATCTGAAAACTCAAAAAAACACAGACCTTGCCTGCAAGCTCTCTCTCTTCGGCAATTTATGAGCAAGGCAAACCTCCGCAGACTGGACAGTCTACGGTACATCTCATTTTCTTAACTTCCATGGTTTCGATTATGTCTGAAAAAAGTATTCAAATTGATGTTGAATTGGATTCGCAGGATTTGCGCGAAGGGCATGACTTGTACCCCGTTTTGAACTCTGCGATCAAGAGCAGAACCGATTTGCAGGTAACAAACGATAAATCTTCCCAAGCGTTTTGGACTGCCGGGCATTTTCTTTTAGACCAGGTTTCCATCTTTCGAGAAGCAAGCGAAGCCGAGCGACAACTCATCTTGAACGGCTGCGGAAGAAATATTCTTGCTGAATCTTACTACATTGAAAAATGCGGTATGTACTTTTCGGCAAAGATGTCTCTTCTGGCAAAGAGCGCGCAAGAGCGAATGCTTTACAGTATGTTCGCGTCTGACGAAGCGGTGCATTTCAATTGGATAACCAATTTTATTTCACCTGAAGCCGTGAGTGGGTTTTTGCAAAATCCTTTCATCAAATTGCTTGAAGAACTTTTGCAAAAAGAGGAGCGCGCGACTCTGGCTTACCTTGTTCAAGTGGTTTTGGAAGGTTGGGGCATCCATCATTATCATCAGCTTGCGAAAGATTGTGTGGACGCGAATCTGAAAAAAGTCTTCGAGGCAATTTTGAAAGACGAAGCGCGACATCACGCCAGCGGCTTGATCATGTTTAATGAGCAAAACTTGACCGATAAACAGATCAAAAATATCGTAGCAATTCTTATTCGATTTTTCCGCCTGATTCAAGTCGGTCCGCAAATGATTGTTTCGCAAATTGAGCAAGTCAAAGGTCGCTTGTCGAGAGAGCAGAAGACGCGAGTGTTTGAACAGTTATGTTGCGAGGCAGAAACCGCGAAAAAGCTTTCAACGCTACAGTCTTTAATCAAAGCCGCTGCATACGCCGACGTGATTTTGGAAACTCTTGAAGGCGCGGGTTCTTTCAAACCTTTCCCTGCATCACAGTGCGCGCTTGTTTAAGAAGGCTGGGTTCTCACTAATAAATTTTCTGCATCGGTTACATTGACATGTAAGAATCTATGCTTGATGTCGCCAAGTTTCATGCCTTTACTCATAAAATAATCGTAGTAAGCATCTCGCGCCTTCGGCGCAACACAAACTCGCGCGGCTCCGAGTTGTCCGAGCATTCGGGCGTTGCGATAATGAAAAGCCTCGCACAAAAGAATATCTAATTCCGCTTCAAGTAAGGATAAATCCAGCAAAGAGCTAGACGAGGAATCAAACCTTAAGGAATCGCTAATTAATAAGTAGTGAGGCTTATCTTTCATAACCGGCAAGAGGGTTTGAAAATCACTTTGTTGGGAAAGTCGCGAAAGGCAATCCTGCACGAATTGTTCGTTGAGTTTTTCGCCGACCAAATCACAGACCGCATCGCTTCGACCAATGAATTCAAAACACGGAGTCGCTTCGTAAAGGTGTGTCACGCGCACACGGTCGCCTATCAAATAACGATACAGCCCGCCTTGTTGCGTTAAGATGATTTCATACTCACGGTCGGTTTCGAGTTCGTGCAGAAGCTTTATGTTTTTTTGCTCGTCTATGAATTCAAAGAAGACTTCCGAAAGCATTGGCGCAAAGCCTCGCGCTTCAAGGAGCGGCAAAGTCACCGGCGCTTCAGTTGCCAGCAAGCCTTTGCCTTGAAGGGAAACATTCGGAAATTTTGCTGCGACACGTTCAGAAGCGTGCCTGGCATGGGCGCTCGTCCAGCAGGAGATGAGTTTTAATTCGGGCCAAATATGTTCCCACGAAACCGAACTCTTTTTAAGTAAAGATAATCGTTCATCACTCGGTTGTTTGAATTTAAAGTGTAGATTTTCAAGAGTGATGAAACCGCGCTGCAAATCATTCAATAGCAATTCGTTGTTCGCCTGAATGAAGTCAAAAATGACTTCTAAAAACGAGGGATTCCAAATCGAAATGACTTCAAGGTTTTTTTCCGCGAGTAATAAAACACTGATGGCGCGTTTGAAATTCTCCGGGTCTTGAAGTTGTTTGACAGAGGAAGGCAAAACGAAAAAGGGCTTACATAAAAATTTCAACCAGCCATTCAAATAATCGGCATCGTCTTGGAGTCCGACACGGATGCCGCGCTCGGTGGTTGGCGCTTTGTTGAAGGCTGGCGAGATGCTGATAAAGGTTTTTCCTGTGTTGAATCTGGGAGCGTTTTCTAATAAATCGCAGAGCCAGATTAAAAACATTCGATTGAACGAATTTTTCAGAGCTTGTGTGTACGGAATAAATTTCGCGGCGGCGGAACTGCCGGAAGTCTTTTCATAAAACAAGACAGGTTCAGAAACCAACACTCGGTTTTCGGTTTTCTTCTGTCGCGCAATCCACTGGCTGAGGTCGTCGTAACTGACAATCGGGACTTTCGCTGCGAATGATTGATAGTCGTCGCCGGCATTGATTTTCAAAGAACGACCGTATTCTGTTGCCGCTAAATTCGAAATGATTTTTTTTAATACGAGTTGTTGTGACTGATCAGGGGTTTGCAGTGACCTTTTGAAATTTGCAAGCAAAGGTCGCAAAAGAGGCTTGATGATTGGGCGAATCGCTTTGAGCATAATGTGAAGTGGCATTGCTGTTGCGGAAATAATTGTACGATATTTTCCAAGCCGACGAATTCTAATATTATATTCCGCGTTTACACTCAATACATTGAAACCCAAGTTTGTTGAGGTTGTATAAATGAAAGAAAACGAGTAGGGGCAGGGCTTGTCCCTGCCCGAATCGCACAGTGTGCGATGACAATCATTTGCCTGCGGCAAATTCGGGCAGGGACAAGCCCT
>JANMSG010000163.1:0-1519 GCA_031389065.1 Acidobacteriota bacterium
ATCAATCACGTAACGCGGCGTGAAGTATTGCCCTTTTTCGCCCTTTGAAGATTTGTTGACGAGGTATTCAAAGGCTTCGTCAATGACATCGAGGTTCGAGTTGAAGAACTTGACGTTTTGCAGCGAAGAGACGCAAATGGACAAATGCGAGCGCGTCAAATTGATCTTCGCGTCGTCGGAAAATACGCCGCCCCATTCTTGTTTCGCGTGGTCAAAGAGGTCTTGAATCTTCTGCTTGAGTTCGGCTTCCGTCTGCCCGGAGTTGCGGAACTCCAGCAGCCGTTTGCGATTGCGCGCGCCTTCGTATTCGTCATAGAGCTTGGTAAAAACAAGTTTGAAAATTTCTTCAAAAGCGTCCACGCCGGCGCTCGCCAGCACTTCGTCTTCCATCGCCAGCACGATGTCTTTGAGCGATTTCTTTTCGGTAGTGAGCTTGTCATTGGCAATCAAATCATCAATCGTAAAGCGTTCGCTGATGATGTCTGACAGGGTTTGCCGGGCGTTTGGAATGTCCGTGAGGTCTTCAAAATAATTTGGGTCTTTGCGATGGTAAAAGGAAATCTGCGCGCCGTTTGTCCACACGCCAATGGGTGCGCCCGTCGCGTGACAGTAGGATTTAAGCTGATCTTTGCCCTCTTTCCACTTGGGCTTTTTGAGTTCGACGATAACATAAGCGGATGTTGGATGGTCTTTGTCCAGTATGACAATATCGGCAAATTTCTTATCGCTTCCCATGCTGACAGGAAACTCAACGGCTATGCGATTTTTCTGATAGCCGTAAGCTTTCATCAAGCGACGCAAGTAAAGTTGCCGGACAATCTCTTCGGGTTTGAGCCGTATATCTTTGTCGCGCACAAGACAACGAACATAAAAGGCGAGCTTGCCGTTTGTTTCTTTGCTTTGCACGGTTTGTTCCAGTTCGGCGATTTCCGAATCTGTGAAGAGATCAAGTTGATAAGTCGAGTTTTTCAGAATCTATTGAATCTAAGAATGATCATTGCGTTTCCGTTCGGCTAATAGTTTTGGGACTTACGCAGGAATGTACCGGTAGCTGTCTAGTCTGCGGAGGGTTATGTCAAGCAAAAGCTCGGCTCCTTGCCAAAGGGCCTGCGACCCGAGTCCGCAGCAGACTAGACAGTCTGCTGTACATCTTTCGCCTAAGTCCTGGGTTTGTATAAATCAAGGTGAAGATAATTAGCCGAATGGCAGAACATTGTCAAAACAAGTGCGGAGGCAAAGTCTGACGCGGCAGGCAAATTCTTCATACGCCTTGCGAAATGAGGAAAAGATATTTTATAAGCTCGTGTTAAAATCGAAGCGCAGGCAGATGAAAAATAAAGTAGAGCAAAAATCATCTTCATTAAACGTCAGGCGTAGAGATTTTCTTGGACGACTTGCGGCCGCGCCTTTCGCCTTCGCGTTGACTGCCAATCTTCCGCAATCCGCAATTGGCAATCTGCAAGCGTTGGCTCTACTGCAACAGCCGCCCGTAACCCTGGCGAATGCGCCGCACAGTCGC
>JANMSG010000230.1:0-4380 GCA_031389065.1 Acidobacteriota bacterium
CGCTCACCTGTTCATCAGAGAGTCCTTCATAGACCTTAGCTGCGAGTTCTAGCAAATCATCAGACGATTGCAAATCGGCTTCTATCGTTAAGCGAACGTGTTGCCCTTGAACGAATGGCAAATTGGGATTATTCAAGGGCGTAAATCTCCCGTTGTCAAAAATTGCTTCAATAGATTGTTTCATATCGTCTCCCTTGACTCTTCCTCATAAATTGGACGATTCTTTTACGCTTCTACTAGCTAAGGGTTATTCTAACATCCCATATCAATCAAGAACTGATTTTGTCATGTTGAGCTTTCAATGTTAGCAAACATAAGATCATCGCAGCTTTGTTTTATATCTTTCTGCTTGCTCTGTGAGATTCATGTTTTCCGCCGCAATTAGTAATTCCTCCCAGAATTCAAATGAACAAGAGTGAATATGACCAAGCATTTCAAGCTCGTCTAAAGCAAGCTCTAACTCATTATGCGAGAGCCATTCCTGATACATACCCAAGGAATCATTCTCTTTGTGGATGGACAGAGATTGGGAAAGTAGCGCGCGAGCCTTCTCAAGATGAAGCCTCGTTATTGCCCAGCCATCTTGTAAACTCATATCCCCCGCTAACAGCTTTCTAGATTCAGATCAAACTATCAATCGGCGTGTACGCAAGATCCTGGTCAATGGCTACTGCTTCATAAACGCATTTGCCTTTGTAGATATTTACGCCGTTCTTTAAATGCGGGTCGCGTTTGATGGCTGCTTCGACGCCGTAATTTGCCAGCCTTACGGCAAACGGCATGGTCACGTTGGTCAAGGCAAACGTCGAAGTGCGAGGCACAGCGCCGGGCATATTCGTCACCCCATAATGCAGCACGTTTTCGACATAATAAGTCGGCTGGCTATGCGTCGTCGGTTTGGTTGTTTCAATGCAGCCGCCTTGATCAACCGCTACGTCAACAATGACGGAGCCGCGATTCATATCTTTCAACATATCGCGGGTGACCAGTTTCGGAGCCGCCGCGCCATGCACCAACACACCGCCTACGACTAAATCGGATTCGGCTACCGATTCGGCTATGGTGTAAGGGTTCGAAGCCAGTGTCTTGATGCGGCTTCCGAATATGTCATCGAGGTATCGCAATCTGTCCAGGTCTCTATCAATGATGGTCACAGCCGCACCCAACCCCACTGCCATCTTGCAGGAATTGGTTCCGACTACGCCGCCGCCTATGATCGTGACTTTCGCGGGAGCGACACCCGGTACGCCGCCCAGCAAAATACCACGCCCGCCGTTTACGACTTCCAGATAATACGCGCCGATTTGCACTGCCATACGTCCTGCGACTTCGCTCATCGGCGTAAGCAGCGGGAGTTGTCCTTTGTCATTGGTGATGGTTTCATAAGCTACGCCCGTTGTGCCGCTATCGAGCAAAGCTTTCGTGAGTTCTCGCGCCGGAGCCAGATGCAGATAGGTGAAGAGAAGCAAACCCTCGCGCAAGAAGCCGTATTCGGAAGCGATAGGTTCTTTGACTTTTACAATCATATCGGCGCGCGACCAGGTCTCAACGGCGGTGTCAACGAGTTCGCCACCCGCCGCCACATATTCACTGTCGAGGATGCCAGAACCTTCGCCCGCCGATTTCTGAACGAAAACCGTGTGTCCGGCAATGGTCAGAGCTTTCACGCCCGCAGGCGTAAGCCCCACGCGACTTTCATTATCTTTCACTTCTTTTGGTAATCCGACTATCATTCCTTTTCCTCCAGGAAATTATGATTAAACTTCTTTATCAATATCAGCTTGAAGGCTTGAGCCGAAATTGTCCTTTCAGTCTTCTTCACGCAGGATAAGAGCCAGGTCGAACATTTCAACGCGCTTGTCGCCTTCAATTTGGTACGCCTCATTCAAGCTTTGCGCCAATTCCGTTTGTCGAAAGGCTTGCATTGCGGCTTCCGATTCCCAGACATAGACAGCGCCGCGCTCACCCGTCTTTTCATCTTTGAGGTAATACTTCTGAATGAGTCCCGCGACTTCGCGAAAAAGCGGTGAGCGTTCCTGCATCACTCGATCCGCCTCTTCTTCGCTCAAACCGCTTTTGAATTTTGTGATTTGAATTATCATGACAGTGAATAGTGAATAGTGAATAGTGAACAGTGAATAGTGAAGGCACCTCCCGATTAGCGAATAAAGTCAGAAATAAGTTCCACCACTATTCACTATTCACTATTCACTATTCACTGGTTATCAATCTGAGCGCGTTGCAATTTGCCCGAATAATCTACGTAAACAGATTTCCATTCGGAGAAAATATCCAGGACCTGTGTGCCGCCTTCGCGGTGACCGTTGCCTGTGGATTTCGTGCCGCCAAATGGCAGGTGAACTTCTGCGCCTATGGTTGAAGCGTTGACGTAGAAAATGCCTGTCTCCGCGTCTTCGATAGCTTTGAAGGCGCGATTCGTGTCGCGTGTGTAAATCGAAGCCGACAAGCCGTACTTCACGCCGTTTGCGATTCCCATCGCGTCTTCATAGCCGTTGCATTCGATGATGGAAACCACGGGTCCGAAGATCTCTTCCTGGGCGATTCGCATATTCGGTTTCACACCTGCAAACACCGTTGGCTCTATGAAGTAGCCGTATTTCAAATCGCCTTTCGTAGCGCGCTTGCCGCCGCACATCAGTTTTGCTTTGTCTTCGTTTTTGCCGATTTCGATGTAGCCCAAAATTTTACTCATGGCTTCGGCATTAATGACGGGACCGACATCAGTTTTCGAACTGAGGCCGTTGCCTAATCGCAATTTGCTTGCGCCTTCAACGAGCAGTGCGGTGAATTTCTTCGCGACTTTTTTGTGAACTACGACGCGGGAAGCGGCTGTGCAGCGTTGACCGGAAGTTCCGAACGCGCCCCACAACACGCCTTCAACGGCGAGTTCAAGGTCTGCATCTTCCATAATCATAATGACGTTTTTGCCGCCCATCTCGAGCGAACAAATCTTGTCGTTTTGCGCCGCGGCAGTTGCGACGATGCGCCCTGTGTCTGTCGAACCTGTAAAGGAAATCAAACGGACATCCGGGTGATGGGTCAACGCCGCGCCAGCCGTTTCGCCGTACCCTGAAACAATGTTGACGACGCCTGCCGGAACACCCGCTTCAATCAACGCTTCGACGAAGTTATAGGTCGAATGCGGGGTGTCTTCTGCGGGTTTGATAACCACGGTGTTGCCGCAAATGAGGGCTGGCAGAATCTTCCATGAAGGAATCGCCATAGGGAAATTCCAGGGCGTGATGAGTCCGCAAACGCCTACGGGTTCGCGCACACACATGGCGTATTTGTTCGGCAGTTCGGCTTTCGTCGTGTAGCCGTGCAGACGACGACCTTCGCCCGCAAGGAAGTACGTCATGTCAATGGCTTCCTGCACATCACCGCTTGCCTCTTTCAGGACTTTGCCCATTTCGCGGGTCATCACCTCGGCGAATTCATCTTTGCGACCGAGCAAAATTTCGCCGGCTTTGAAAAGGATTTCAGCGCGGCGCGGGGCGGGAACTTTGCGCCAGGTTTTGAAAGCTTCTTTGGCAGCGTTCACTGCCAGATCAACGTCTTCTGCGTTTGAGGCGGGAAAGCGCCCCAGCGATTCACGCGCATCTGCGGGATTGTAATTTTCGAGGTACTCGCCTGACGCAGGAGCTACCCATTGTCCGTTAATATAATTGCACTCGGTATGTTTCGGTTTTATTTTTGCGGCTGGTTTGGCCATATAAATTTTTCCTCCCTGGATTTGTTAAAAGTAAAAATTGCGGTCGCCGTTGCAGGCGCTTGATGACAAATAAAGCAATTGGTTTTATCGGGTGGTCGGCCTTTCTTCGGGTGATGTTCCGGCATCGGTTTGACTTTTGAATCGGGAGCGTGACAGGTGAAGCAACTTTCAGGCTCTGTTTTACTGCTGATCCCCGCGTGATCCGAAACACTGCTTAGCGGTTTCGCTTTTCTTCCGATGACCGATAAGTATATGAATATGCCGATCACCACAAGAACGCCGATGAGAAAGAAGAGGTCCTTTTTTTTCATATAAAAATAACTCGCAAATCAGGGCTTGCGTGTTAGGGCTACTGAAAGGCGAATCTAACAAAAAGCGCAGCAAAAGGCAAAAGGCCTGCTCAGTTTTCAATTTTCGGTTTTCCGTTTTTACTAACTTTGCGCTTTAATATGACGAGCGACAACGAGCATAGCAACGCGAGAAAGCCTGACGAAAGGAACGTGCTACAATAGCCAAGAGTTTTCTCAAATTGTGAACTTTCAGAAAGGAGTCCATATGGTGCAAGAGATCAAGCCACAAGAATCGGCAGTGCCCGCTCAAGTCAAAACGCTTTTGAAGATGACTTATGAAGAATTTCTGCAATGGGC
>JANMSG010000239.1:0-8082 GCA_031389065.1 Acidobacteriota bacterium
GTCGCCCAGATCCGTAAGGTTGCGAGTCCACACCCCATCGTCGGTCACGCCGGCGGCATCGAAGGCAAACGACAAACCGCAACTGCCCTCGGCGAAGGTGCCGCCGATTGCTGGCGTCAGCACGCAGTTGCCTGCGCCCAAGGTCAGCTTGCCGATGGTGAAGGAGCTGGCGGGGTCATAGACCCCGTTTAGCGCGCCGGTGTCGATAACGATGTGGGCGGCGGTGGATGGATCAAAAAGCGCCAAGAGGGTCGGACCGACGAGGCCTGCCGTGCCAGACAGGCCGGTGCCGACGATCAAGGCTGGATCGAAGACGGCAAACATCTGATAGCTGAAGTTGGCACCGGATGTTCCAGGCGCGACGAGAATGCCATCCAACTTGAAGTTGGTGTTAATGACCAAGCCCTTCTCTGTGAAGGTTTCGTTTAGGCCTGCGCCAATCACGCCGTCGACGTCAGCATCCTTAAGTGTCAACGTTCCAGAGCTCACCGACGAGAACACGATTTCGTCAAAGCTGAAACCAGTGGTAGCAAGGCCATCAACTGGCCGGAATCAGCAGCATTCAGCGCGTCGTAGATGGTTGCGTGATTTTTGAAAGCTGGACAGGCGCGCAAGGCGGCCATGGCAAGAGCTTCAACTACTACGACAAAGCGGATGGTAAATGGCATCAGCTCTGGGTAGGCAACACCGGTGGCGCGATAAATTTTTCCGGCGAATACAAAGATAATGCGATGCGCTACGAAGCGGCGAATCTGACTGCGAACGGCAGCAAGGCGCTGCAACGCATGACTTTCTTTAAACTGGAAGGCGAAAAGATTCGTCAGTTGTGGGAAACATCAACAGATGACGGCAAGACTTGGAGCGTCGCTTTCGATGGGATGTATGTCAGAAAGAAGTAAGAGAGGTTTTTAGAATTTCTTTTGCATGCTGGGGTATGAGCGATTCACAATATCAATGAATGAATCGCTCTACCCTACACAGAAAGGTGAATATGAAAAAGACCGTTTACATACTTTGTATTTTATTGGTTTGCCATATCTCTGTCTTGAAAGTGGCAGCTGTGCAGAATCAAAACGCCCAAGGGCAACAGCAACCTCGTTTCGACCCCGCTGTGCCGCCGCTGCTTTATCGAGTGCCGGGTCAGGAAAAAGCCAAAGTCCAAAGAGATATTGTTTATAAAAAAGTCGGCGACACAGAATGGAAGATGGATCTGTACCTTCCCGCCGATGTGCAACCGAATGCCAAACTTCCGGCAATCCTGTTTGCCAGCGGAGGAAGCCAAACCAAGCATTGGAATATCTTTAAAAATTATGGCGAAGTCACTGCCGCGCAAGGCATGGTTGCCGTGCAATTCAACAAGCGATACCCGCCAGGCCCGGACGGGGTAAACACGGCTACCGAAGACATCAAGGATTTGATTGAACACCTGCGACAAAATGCTGACCGCTATCAGATAGACAAAGACCGCCTCTGCATCTGGGGATTTTCTGCGGGCGGCACTTTGGTGGGCGCTGGTATGCTCGGCGAGCAAACGTATATTCGCTGTCTGATCACTTATTACGGCATCGGGCAATTGGGCCCGCGAAGACAGGTGACCGCGCTTGGCGACAAACTGCCGCCGATTCTGGTGGTACGCGCCGGACAGGACAATCCCAATCTCAACAACGCGATTGATTTATTTGTTCAGGAAGCGATTAATAGAAATATCAGGGTTGATTTCACCAACTATCCCGATGGTCTGCACGCCTTCGACATCCTCAATGATAACGAGCGAACGCGCGAAATCATCCGCCACACGTTTGCATTCATCAAAGCACAGATGGAGAGAAAGTAGGTAAGGTCAGATACAAGATTTAAGGTATCAACAAGATGAAACCGATTAAAAAATATTTCCTGTTCGCGATATTGATGATGGCAGGTTCTTGCTCGCCAATTCAGACATCTTCCAATTCAGCTTCTGAAGATGGCACAATACTTGAGCGCAAGACTTATGTCTTCCCAGCGTACGAAAAGGCCAAAGGGATTGAAAATCTCTACTCAAAAGCGGTTTATGAGAAGGCAATCAACGACCAGAGATTTGTCTTGGAAAAACTGACCTATAGCAGTCAAAAGCTGAAAGTCGTTGCCTGTCTTTATAAGCCGAAGGTGACCGAAGGTAAGAAACTTCCGGCGATCATCTACAATCGCGGCAGCTATATCAGAGGTGATATAGGCTATGAACTTGTCCCCTTTTTTCACCGCCTGGCATCGGAAGGCTTTGTAATTATTGTCCCGATGTACAGAGAAAGTGACGGAGGTGAAGGGCGCGATGAAATGGGCGGCGATGACGTACACGATTTAATGAATGTTCTGCCGCTGTCGAAAGCGCTTGGCTTTGTAGACCTCAACAAGCTGTTTATGTACGGCTTGTCGAGAGGTGGGATGATGACGTTTCAGGCAATCAAGTATGGGTTTCCTCTGCAAGCTGCGGCGACCTTCGGCGCGTTTACAGACCTTGATGCCTTAATGAAATCCAATCCGAGCTTTTATGAGCCTCTGAAAAAAAACATCTGGCCCGATTTTGATTCTCGAAGAGAGGAGATTCTCAGTAAAAGGTCGGCTATCGGTTGGGCAGACAAAATCAATGTCCCGCTGCTGATTATGCACGGGGGCAATGATCAGTCCGTCAGCCCAACGCAATCGTTGAACTTTGCTCAAGAGTTACAGCGATTGGGTAAGCAGTATGAGCTTAAGATTTATGCTGATGATAATCACGTCTTGTCTCGCAATCAGGAAGATAGAGATAGAAGAGCCATAGCCTGGTTCAAAAAGCATATGAATGAGAAGTAAAACTGTATAAAGGAATTTTTCCGATGAGACGTTTATCACAATCAATATGTTTTGCTCTTTGCACTTATTTTTCCTGCGCAATGGTTTCTGCGCAAACCGCTCTGACCGATGAGCGCAAAGAAGGTCGCGTCATCTTTGCGCCTTACAAAATGCAGTTCGACGGTCAAACGGTTGAAGCGGAACTCGGCCGCTTACTCGTGAAAGAGAACCGCAGCCAGGCAAAATCCAATTTGATTGAACTGGCATTCGTGCGCCTCAAAAGCACCGCCGCGCAACCCGGCATACCAACCGTTTATCTGGATGGCGGTCCCGGCTCATCGGCAATCAACGTCGCCCGCATCCCTGAATACACGGCGGCTTTCATGAAATTGCGCGAAGTCGGCGATGTCATACTACTGGACCAGCGCGGCGTAGGAATGTCGAGACCGAATCTTTTGCGCCTGGCTGCAAAACCTCTGCCCGTGGATTTCTTCGCCAACAAAGCATCGGCGCTGGCTGCATTCAAAGAACGCGCCAAAGAAGCCACAGCCTATTTTCGCAGTCAAGGCATTGACCTGCTGGCGTACAACAGTGTTGAGAGCGCCAATGATGTGGACGATTTACGCAAAGCTCTGAGCGCGGAAAAGATCAACATACTGGGTTTCAGTTATGGCACACATCTTGGGCTTGCCGTGATTCGGCAACACGGGACGCATTTGAATCGAGCCGTTTTCATCGGCACGGAAGGGCAGAATCAGACGCGCAAATTGCCGAATAGTTCTGACATTTCGCTCAAACGATTGTCAAAGCTTGCTGCCGAAGACTCAGGCGTTGGCGCAAAAGTTCCGGACCTCTTTGGTATGCTCAAACGAATACTTGACCGTTTGGAAAAAGAACCGGCGACGGTGCGAATTAAAAACCGAGTCAACAAAGAAATTGATGTAAAAGTTGGCAGGTTCGGGCTTCAGGCAATCCTCATGATTGATCTAGGCGATGTCAGTGATCTGCCGATTTTCCCTGCGCTCTTGTACACGATTGATAATGGCGATTATTCAATATTGGCGCGTTTCGTAGAGAGGCGTTACAACCAGTTCAGCGCCGGCATTTCAATGATGACGTTTTTGATGGACGCCTCATCCGGAGCAACGAAAGCGCGGGACGCACAGATTGCGCGCCAGGCAAAGACTGCGCTGCTTGGCGACACCATGAATTTTCCTTTTCCTGAAATCGGTGAAGTCTTCGGCAATCCAGATTTGGGAGACAAATTCCGTTCCCCAATAAAGACCGCTGTCCCGACGCTTTTCATCAGCGGGGCATTTGATAACAACACTCCACCATTTCAAGCCGACGAGGTGCGAAAGACGTTCAAACGCAGCACCCATCTGGTTATCGAAAACGCCGGACACGAAAGTATGCTGACAGAAGCAAAGGTACATCAAATCTTGACGGATTTTCTGCGCGGGCAAGATGTCAGTGGCGTGAAAATTGCCCTGCCACCTGTAAAATTTGTGCCGATACCTGAACAAAAAAAATAATCGCAAACGTTTTGAGATTCGCTGTAATTCATCGCTTGTGACAAAATAGTCGTGAAGGCTTGTCTCGAAATGTACTTCTAAAAATTTTATCGGAGGAAACGCTTTGAAGCTTTCAAGAATTGTTTATTTTGCCGCGCTGGCATTATTTTTCTTTATCCAGACATCTGCTTCCGGGCAAACGAAGTTGCTTCGTTTTCCTGATATTCACGGCGACAAAGTCGTCTTCACGTACGGCGGCGATTTGTGGACTGCGCCTGTCACTGGCGGCACCGCTACACGATTAACCACCCATCCCGGCATTGAAGTCTTTGCCAAGTTTTCGCCGGACGGAAAATGGGTTGCCTTCACAGGGCAATACGACGGCGACGAGCAGGTCTATGTCATGTCGGCTATGGGCGGCGAACCGAGACAATTGACGTATTATCCTGCAAAGGGACCGCTCGCGCCGCGTTGGGGTTATGACAATCAGGTTTATGGTTGGACGAAGGACAGCAAAAATATTTTATTCCGTTCGCAACGCGATTCCTGGACTCTGCCTGTGAGCAAACTCTATACGGTTTCCGCAGAAGGCGGCGCAGCCGAAGCTTTGCCTATGCCTGAATCAGGCGCGGGTGATTATTCGCCGGATGGCGCGAAGCTGGTTTACTCGCCGCGTACACGCGATTTTCGCTCAGAGAAGCGTTACGGCGGCGGACAGGCAAACATACTCTACACCTTCGATTTGAAAACCTATGAAACCAAACGCATCAGCGAAGGCCCACGCGCCAGCCGCGACCCTATGTGGATAGGCAACACTATCTATTACAACTCCGACAGAGACGGGCACTTCAATTTGTACGCTTACGATGTTGCCAGCGGAAAGACTACGCAAGCGACAACCACCAGAATCTGGGATGTGCGCTGGCCTTCAAGCGATAATGAAAGCCGCATCGTTTATGAATCCAACGGCGAATTACAAATCTTTGATGTGAAAACAAAGAAGAATACAGCGCTTTCTATCAACGTGCCTGATGATGGACTCAATCGCAGAGCAAGCCGTATCCCTGCTGCAAATTATATAGAAGATGCTGCGCTGAGCCCGAAAGGTGAGCGCGTTTTGTTTTGCGCTCGCGGCGACATCTTTACTGCGCCTGTTGAAAAAGGTCCGACACGCAATTTAACTCATTCGTCGAACGCGCATGACAAATGGCCTCGCTGGTCGCCTGACGGTTCACGCATCGCTTTCATCTCTGACAAGACAGGCGAAGAAGAGGTTTGGGTCATCGCGCAAGAGGGTTTGACGCCTGCCGAACAATTGACGAGTGGCGGCAAAGCCATGCGTTACCCGCCTGAGTGGTCTGCCGATGGCAAACACATAGCCTTTGGCGATAAAGACGGGAAGATATTTATCCTTACGCTTGCGGATAAAAAGCTCACAGAGATTGTTGATTCACCGAGCGGACAGATTACCAACTACGCCTGGTCGCCGCGCGGCAATTTTCTAGCCTTCAGTATGCCCAATGCCAACGGCTTTTCATCTGTTTACATCTGGAGCGCAGAGGGGAACAAGCTGCATAAATTCACCGACGAATTATTCAACGCTTATGCGCCTGCCTGGGATACGCAAGGCAATTATCTTTACTATCTGAGCGACCGTGAATTCGCGCCGCAACTCTCCGGCATTGAATTCAACTTCGCAACCAATCGCTCGACGGGGATTTTCGCGGTCGCGCTGCGCAAAGATGTGAAGCATCCTTTCCCACCCGAAAGCGATGAAGTGAGCATAACGAAAGAGAGCGATAAAACAGGCGACGCCGCGAAACCGAAAGAAGGTGAGGCTGCCAAACCGAAAGAAGGTGAGGCGGCAAAGCCGCAGGACGCAAACAACCCACCCGCACCGCAGGCGAAATCAACCGAACTAAAGATTGATTTTGACGGATTGGGCGCAAGAGTTGCGCGCGTCCCTCTGGATGCCAACAACTACAACAATCTATCAGCAAACAACGGTCATTTAATCTACAACGTGGGTTCGGCTCCTTTTTACGGAAGAGCCGGCGAGCGACCGCCTTCCCTGCGAATCTTTTCCCTGAAAGACAGACGCGAGACGACGCTTGTTGAAGGGGCGGGAGGCTACGCTCTTTCAGCCGATGGCATGAAAATCCTGGCGGCTCAAGGTCCTGCATTCAGCCTCTACGACGCCAACCCGCAAGGCGAAAGAACCAAAAAGCCCGTCTCAACAACAGGCTTGATGGTAGACCGCGTTCCCGTCGAAGAGTGGAATCAAATCTTTAACGAAGTGTGGCGACGTTATCGCGACTGGTTTTATGTATCGAATATGCACGGCTTCGATTGGGAAGCCTTGCGCGAACAGTATCGCCCGCTGCTCAAGTATGTCGCGCATCGTAGCGATTTGAACTACATCATCCACGAGATGATTGCGGAATTGACCGTTCAACACGCTTATATTGATGGCGGTGATTTTCAGATTCCGCCGCGCCCGCGTGTTGCTCTGCCCGGCGCGCGATTCGAACTGGATAAAGCTTCCGGACGTTTCAAAATTACCAGAATTTTTGAGGGGCAAAATGAAGAAGCACTTTATCGTTCGCCGCTCAAGGAAATCGGTGTCACTGTTTCCGTAGGCGATTATGTTCTGGCAATCAACGGCGAAGAGTTGAAAGCCAACGACGACCCTTATCGCTTGCTTCGCAACCTGGCCGATAATCCTGTAGCGCTCACGGTCAACAGCAAACCTTCAATGGATGGAGCGCGAACCGTTGCGTATCGTCCAATCACCGACGAAGGCAATTTGATTTATCTCGATTGGGTGAATGCAAATCGTAAAAAAGTAGAGCAATTATCGGGGGGCAAACTTGGCTACATTCACGTTCCGGACATGGGCGCAAACGGCATACGCGAATTTATTAAATGGTATTATGGGCAAATCAACAAAGAAGGTATGGTTGTTGATGTACGCGCAAATGGCGGCGGTAACGTCTCGCGTATGTTGATTGAACGTTTGCGAAGAAAAGTTCTGGCGCTCGGTTACGCGCGCACGAACAACCAGGCAACGACTTATCCTGACCAGGTTTTCGCAGGACCGATGGCTACGATATTAAACGAGAACTCCGCGTCTGATGGCGACATCTTTCCTGCGATGTTCCGCGAATCGGGGCTTGGACCCTTGATTGGCAAACGCTCATGGGGCGGCGTTGTCGGCATTACCAATCGCGGCACTTTGATTGACGGAGGCGCGGTCAATGTTCCTGAATTTGGATTTGCCAGTCCGAAAGGCGAATGGATTATCGAAGGGTACGGCGTTGACCCGGACATAGAAGTTGAAAACGATCCGAAGTCGGTCATTGAAGGACGCGATGCGCAACTTGAGCGCGCCGTTGAGGAAGTCATGAAACAACTCAAGACCAAAGGCTACCGGTTGCCGCCTCGTCCCGCTGCGCCAAACAAAACGCCGAAAATTAATTGAGAGCAATCTTCAAGTGGTTCAAACGATTTACAGTCGTTCTCTGACCAATAAATTATGGGTCAGAGAGCGACTGTAAAAAATCCCAGCCGGTAAAATTTCATATCAGGGCAAGTTGCAAACTGGTTCGTGCTGCCCTTTAGCAAACTTATCGAAACACAAATCAATCTTTCATCAACCCAGGAGAGTTTTCATGGATTCATCTTTTCATTATCGCTTTGTGTCTAACAACAAGCTTACCCTTATCGCTGCTATTTTTTTTGTCGCGTTCTCTTTTCAAAG
>JANMSG010000319.1:0-2417 GCA_031389065.1 Acidobacteriota bacterium
TTTGCCTTGGGCGACTAAGTACCGCGCAGCGTTGGCGCAATCATCAACATCAACGACGCCCCAGTTGCCGTTCAAGCGTTCACGATACTCGCGCCCAAAGCCTGTGCTGCCGCCATAATTCACATCCACGACGGCGATGCCACGACTTGTCCAATATTGAATTCTGAGACTCAAGGTGCTCGAAGTTGCGCCCGTCGGTCCGCCGTGACTGATGACAATCAAAGGTGGCTTCTCAGCAGTCGGCGCCGCGTAATCTTTATTCTTCGGCGCGTAATAAAACGCGTGAGCCGTCAGATTATTTTCCGTGCGAAATTCTATTGCTTCCGCTATAGAAAGAAATTCTGTGTCAATTTGTAAGTCGCTGGAACGGCGCAACGAGGTTATCTCTTGGGTCGCGAGATTCAAACTGACGATTGAATCCATCTCTGTAGGCGAACCGGCGCCAAAAACAGCATGATTATTGACCACTCGCAAATTCCGTATGTCCGTGTAAGGCGTGGCAATCGGCGTGAACTGTTTGGTCGTTGTATCTAAACTGGCAAGCCTCCAATTGCCTTGCTCATTGTAGGCGAAGATGATTTCCGTCGCAGAGGTAAAAGCATAGAGCGACATATTGAAGACCCATTGCGGCGCGCCGAACTCGGCTTGTATCTCATAAATGGATTCCGTGTTGCCATCAACGAAGCGATATAAATTCCACCAACCTGTGCGGTCTGAAACAAAATACAAAACATTATCGGGAGACCATTCGGGTTGAAATATGGATTCGCTTGCACCACCCGCTACAACTTTTGCATTGGCGATTGAGCCATCCTCATGCAACTGGGCAAGCCATAACTCTGTTCCGTCCCAAGGCAAATTCGGATGATTCCACGAAAGAAAGGCTAACGATTTTCCATCGTGAGATAAGCGAGGCGATGAATAAAAATCCGCGCCTTCGACCAGCACAGTATTGGCGCCCGTATGTAAACTCACACTGACGATTGAGTTGATCGAGTCGCGGGAGCTTTCGGTGTGGTCTTCACGCACATAGATCAAACGATGGCGCGCCGCGTCCATTGCGCCATCCGCGTAACGCATTTTGCTTTCGGCGGTGAGCGCTTCAGGCTCCGAGTCTTCGCTCTGACGATAGATGCGATTATCGGCGAAGTTTGAAAAGTAAATTGCGTCGTCCGTCACCAGATAAGCGCCGCCGCCGTATTCGTGAACTCGCGTGCGAACATTGAAAGGTTGCGGCGTGACGTCGCTGATTTTTCCGTCAGCCGCTTGCCGGACAATGACGCTGCGACCGGCTTCCGCGGGGCGACTCTCAATCCAATATACGTCTGTGCCGTGCAGCGCGATTTCACCAAGCCCGATTGTGCCCGAGACGATTAAATCCGAAGTGATAGGCGATTTCCAACAACCATAAGGGGAGATTTTTTTCTCTGACATTCATATTCCTTTGCGAAAGTATTCAAAGAAGTCTCTGAGGATAAATAATAATAGCCGAGCAATTCATCGCTGCAAAAGGGTGCTTCGGGGCTATTTTCGATTACTTCTAGGGTGCAGGTATTCTACAAATAAAAAAGCAGACAGTAAACTCAAGAGCTTTTACGAAAAAACAGAATGGCGCCAAGTAAGCTCAACACCAGAATAAAGGTGATGCCTATGCCGCCTAAAACTTTATCTACTGAGTCAATGCCAGTCCATTGCAGGTAATGAATACGATAGAAAAAATCTATGCGGTCGGTGTCTTTGCCGCGTTGCGTAAGCGCCATTCTTTCCCAATTCAACTTCGCCTGCACGCCTGTGTTGGTCGTGATGTGGTTGCCGTTGATGTTTGTGATTTCTCCATAACGCGATGGGTTCATCGAAAAAGCGTCGTTCAACAAAGTCCGCGTTTCCTCTTGGTTTGGCGCGGGTCTCGCTTTGAGCGTTTGCGGTTCAAGATGCTGCCAGCCTTCCGTTGTGCGAACTAAAAGATGCTCGCCGAGAATGGTTTTCAAGTAACGCACTTCAAGCCACGACGAATCGGTTTGAATCGGCGCAGTCTTTTCAAGCGGATAGGTTTTAACTTGCAGCAGATCATAAGCTCCTGCATAACCGGGCTTCAAGAAAAATATCGCGCCGGTGACCGCCCAACCAATCAATGGCAAGAGCATGAGTAAACCAATGATGCGATGCAACGAGCGAGTTTTCATTTTTATGATTTGTCCGTTGTCAGTAATGCATTTCAAATTAAAAGTTGAACATCACTCATTGCATTTTCAAATCGGTTTATTATGCAACAGGTCAACTTTCTTCTTAAAAGCACGAATATTTCTATAGCTTGCGTTTATATGTTTTTGGTGGAAACTAAAGACCTCTAGCATTCGGTCATAAGAAGCAATTTCGATGTGTTCATCCCTAAAATCGGAGAGTCGGCGAGCTGCTTT
>JANMSG010000323.1:0-17452 GCA_031389065.1 Acidobacteriota bacterium
GCCCATTCCACGAAGAGTTGATTTTGGCTTCGTTGACCAACTTGGAACTGATGAGCCACACATGACCTACCTGATAGCTGTAGCCCGGACGTATGCGGTTGGTAGGTATGGTTGGCAGCGCCGAATCAATGAAGGTCCCGAAAGGAGCTACCAAATTATAGTCGTCGTGTATGTAGCGACCATAGAGGCTGTGCTTGTCGTTGAGGCGATAGTCAAGGCGCAAAATCTCTTGTCTGACATCAAACGGGTTGGGCTGCTGATAGAGCGCATTGTTGCCAGTAGGGGTATCGGTGTAAGCGGCAGCCAAACTCTCCATTACATTATAGACATTCGCGCAAGCCTTGCCATCGGCGGTGATGCGATTTGCCGGAATGACGTTTCCGGGGAAACAGGCTGCGCGATTCGTAGCGCTACAGGTGCCGGTTCTGAGTGGGTCTCTGATGAACCCGTCGTCTGCCGTCCCGACGATGCCATCCGTACCTCGGAGCCGGATCGAGAAGTCGCCGAGTCGTTCAGCCCGCGTCGGAAGAGTTTGCTGCGAAGATCCCGTAAAACGACGGATAGACTTCCACTCCATGCCGCCGAAGAAGAAGAACTTGTCTTTGATGATTGGTCCGCCGAAGCTAAAGCCATAATTGTTATAGCGCAGCGGCGGTCGCCGCACGACCTCTTTGCCGATACGCCCGTCACCTGACGCAACTTTGACATCAGGGGCTTTGGCATTCGGATCATCCGTGAAACGTCCTCTGGCGTTGTTGAAAAAGTTGTTGGCGTCGAGCTTGTCGTTGCGTAAAAACTCGAAGGCACTGCCAAAAATCTTGTTTTCGCCACTGCGCGTCACCACATTGATGGAAGCGCCGGAAGTACGCCCGTACTCGGCAGAGAAGTTCGAGGTCTGTATTTTTACTTCCCGGATGAAATCTATACCCACATTATTGATCTGGCTGTTGTTGCTCCCAGAGTCCAGGTTGAAGCCGCCATCAACGGTGAGCATGTTGGCGTTGCCACGGTTGCCGTTGATCGGTTGGTTGACACCCAGGTCTGTCATTAAGGCCAGCGGATCATCCGTGAGTAATGGCGCGCCGGGAATGAGGGTAGTTAGCTGCAGGTAGTTGCGCCCATTGAGGGCAAGGTTTTGCACCTGTTCCGTGTCGATGACGCGCGCCACCTCGCCGGAAGTCCTATTGATGGTCTCGGCATTGGCTGCGGTGACCGTCACGCTTTCAGAAACCGCACCCGCTTCAAGAGCAATATCTACCGTAAGCCGGCCATCCGTTACAAGCGTATAGCCGGTCTGTACACCTTTTTTGAATCCTTGTTGCTCGGCCGACAGGGTGTAGGTACCGGGCGGCAGATTGGTAATGACATAGGAGCCATTATCGTCAGTCGTGATGGTTCGCGACACCCCTGTCGCATCGTTTGTAACTTTGACCACCACCCCAGGTATCGCCCCTCCGGTCGAATCGCTTACGGTTCCGGAGATGCGACCAACATTCGTTTGACCCAATAGAGTTGAAGCAGGCGTGCGCAGAGGCAAGGCACTGAGCATACATGCGACAATAACAAAATGAGTAAGCAGTTTGAATCTTGTTTTCATAGACGATCTCCTCATGTGCGCGACTGATCAACAGGCATTGGAGATGCCCTTACCAGCCGAAATAACGATGATAACGAAGGGGATAGACCTGAGTGTCTGCCCCTCCGTCCAGCCAATTTCCCCACTACCGCTTTAGAAGGTGACCCTAGCGCCGAAGCGCACGAGGCGCTCGCCGAACGCCCCGGTGACTTGACCGAAGGTCGCGCTGCCGAAGCTCCCGTTGGGGTTGTTGAAGTGCGGTGTGTTGGTGACGTTGAAGGCGTCTGCCCGGAGCTCTGCCCCGATCCGCTCGGTCAACCGGAAGCGCTTGAAGATCGAGCCGTCGAGGTTGATGTAACCGGGTCCGTTAATCGAGTCGTTGCGCGCCATGTTGCCGAACATGTTTGCCGCCGGGGCCGAGAAGGCCGAGGGGAGGAAGTAAAACTCGCCCGGCCCGATCTCGCCGAGAACAAATGGCAGGCTGTTGAGGTTCGGACGCTGCGTGTTGCCGGGTGCGCGCAGGGTCGCGCCGCTCGTCGTGAAGTCGATGGGTGCGCCCGACTGAATGGCGAGGATGCCCGACAATTGCCAGCCGCCCAGAACGGCGCGCAAGAAGCCATTGTCGCCCTTCCCGATTGGCAGTTCCCAGACGAAGGTCTGCGAGAAGAGGTGACGGCGGTCAAAGCCAGCGCGCCCCTTACTCAACTCGATGTTGGCCGGCGTAGCGATGCCGCCGTTGTCGTCCGAGTAATTGATCGCCCGGCCAAAGGTGTATGAGGTCGTCAGCAGCAGCCCCCGGATGAAACGCCGGTCCACCTTGACCTGCAACGAATGGTAGTTCGAGTCGGTTGGAATCCAACTTCGGACCGAAGCCGTGCGCCCGAACTTCGAGAAGAGGGGGCGCCCAGCATTGTCTAGCCCCGGAACCAAACCGGCATTGATGTCAATCGGCGTGATGATGCCGCGCCCGACATTGCCGACGTAAGCCGCTTCAGCCGTCAGTCCCCAGAACATCTCGCGCTGGAACGCGACGTTCCACGAGTGAATCCTGCCTTCGCGCAAATCCAGCGGTACGGTGATAAGGCCCGTATTGCGCAGCACCGGAAGGCTCGCGTCAATGATGCCACTGTCGGGGACGCTGAAGATGATGGGCGCGGGGAACCCTGCAGCCATCGAGCCAGCCGTCGCAAACGAGTTGGGCGGGTTGAACTGGTTATTCTGCTTGACGGGGAAGTTGAAGGCGTAAACGTTGTCCGGGAATGGCACGACGGTCGTCCCGAATCCGGCACGCAGCACCGATCGGTCGTTGAAGCGGTAAGCCGCGCCGAGTCGGGGCGCAAAGTTGTTGAATACATTCTGCACGCCAATGTTGTCCGGCACATCGCCGAAGCCAGCCACGCGCACCGTGTTGGTGATCGGGTCATAGTTCGACAGGCCGCCCTTGTCTACCAGTCCCGTGAACGGGCGGTAAAACTCGTGGCGCAGACCCAGGTCAATCGTCAGTTTCTGCGAAACCTGCCACTTGTCGTTGATGAAGCTGAAGAATGCCCAGTGTCGTGTGCCAGGTTCGTCAATCACCTTGATGTCACGTCCGACGCTGCCGGGCGCGTCGAGCAGGAACGAGGCGAAGGCGTTTGCCAGGTTGTTGAGCGAAGCGCTGTCAGTTGGCAGTCCGGTCTGCGAGCCGCCAAAGCTGAAGCGCCCGCGCACGCCGCCGTTGTCCTGGAGTTGCAGCAGGAAGTCGCGGTTCTTACGCCACTCGCCGCCGACCTTGACCGTATGGTTGCCCCAGAGCTTGGTAACGATGCCCGTGAAGTTGGTCGTCGTCTCGCCGCGATCCCAAGGTAGGCTCCCCGAGAAGCCGAGGAGCGGCCCGGAGAAGCCGCCGATGTTGATCTGTGTCAAGCCGCTCGAAAACTCGTCGGTGTTCGCATTAGCGATGCCGACCTCGGTAGCCGTGTTGAGCCCGCTGCCCTGCGCGACGGCAATGTTGCGGTAGTGGCTGATGCCGAAGCGCAAATCCATGATCAGTTGCGAGCTGAAGGTGTGCGTCCAGTTGCCCGCCATGCTGTAAGTCGTCTGCTTCCCCGTCCCGGCGAAGCCGCCGTTGGCGGGACCGCCGTAAATGCCGAAACTTCCGGGATCGAAAATCTCCGGGCGCTGGAAGCTATAGCGACCGGAGAAGGCGTTCTTCTCGTTCATCGTGTAGTTGAGCTTCACGTCAAAGGCGTGAATCGTCTTCTCGCGCACTGTGTTGACGCTGAAGTTGTTCTGCCCGATTGCGGCGGCTAGGCTCGGCGCCGGGAGGAACGAGAGGAGCTTTGTGGCGATGGGGCTGATGCGGTTCGCACAGATCACATTCAGTACGCCATTGCAACTGATCTGCTGGCGGCCTGTGCCGTCGGGGTTGCCCGTCGCCGGGTCGTAGATCTTCGTCGTCGCCGAGCGCAAGTCGCCCGTGCGCCACTCCAAGATCGGGATGACGTGGCGGTTGACCTTGCCGAGCATGTCGCCGGTGTATTGGTAGTCGCCGAAGTAGAAGAGCTTATTTTTGATGACGGGACCGCCAATCGTGAAACCAATCTGGCGGTAGCGCGTCGGTGCTTTGATGCCGGCGAAGTATTCTTTGGCGCGTGTGGTCTGGTTGTTGCCGAAGAAGAAGGCGCTGCCGTGCATCTGGTTCGTCCCCGATTTGAGCGTCACATTGGAGACTGCCCCGCCCGCCCGCCCGAACTCGGCATCGAAATTCGAGGTCGAGACGCTGACGGTCTCAATGGCGTCCGCCGCCGGGATGAGCACGGTCAACAGACCTGTGCGATGGTTGTCGTCGACACCCTCGATCTGGAAGTTGTTCGAGAGGCGCGACTGGCCGTTGACCTTCGATTCCAGGCTGTCCTGCGGGTTGAAGAATTCCGAGTGCGGACGTGTCGGTCGCGTCGCGCCGGGCACGGTGATGAGCAGCGACTGGAAGTTGCGGTTAAAGCCGAGCGGCAATTCGGCCACCTGCTTGCTTTCGATCAGGCGGCCCGTGTCGGCGCGGTCAGTCTGCAACACTGGAGCTGCCGACGCCACCACCGTTACGGCTTCCGTTACCGCGCCAACCTGAAGCGCCAGGTCGGCGCGCACGGTCGTATTGACCTTGACCTCGACGCCCTCGCGGATACCCTTCTTGAAGCCTGAGAGCAAGGCCTCGACGCGGTAGACGCCGTCCTGCAAGTTCGTAAAGACGTAGTTGCCGTCTTCATTAGTCGTCGCCGTGCTGGTGATGTTGGTGCGGATTTCAGTGATGGTGACGGTCGCGCCCGCCACCGCCGCGCCTGACGAGTCGGTGACAGCACCCAGCAGAGAGCCTTTAAGAGCTTGCCCGGATGCTGACAGTGCAAGGCCAGCCAGGCAGATAAAACACAAGGTTAGGATTGTTTTAGACCATCTGATTCGCATAGGTTCCTCCTGAAGTAGGTAGTAGGTAGTAGGGAAGTCAGGTGAGAAGCAAAGATAAGTTGTCGCGATCAATAAACCAGCGCAAACAAATCTTGTGCATCATAACCTGACTTCGAGAATGACAACATTATTCTGACAGATGCGTGCCAGACGTTGTCACAGAGTGTTGTTCCATCGTTCGACGTGTGCCATCTTGCCGCTCTGATTGCCGCAATGCCTATGCTGATCTTTCGGGATGAGCCTTCCCGAAGTCTGTATAGTAAATGAGCCGCTTGAAGCGAAGTGAGCGCTTACCTGGTCAGGCAGATGAGACCCTAAAGTACAACTCTTGAGAGAACTTTCTTCTCACATCAACGAATCGGATTTAGACAACACACAGCGCCAAACCTATCGGCGCTATAACCGTCTGCGCACTTGCGTGCGCCATCATTTTTGCTCATTTTAAAAAGATAGCAGAATGTCTCTCGAAAATTTGACTTATTTTAGGACAAATCAAGCTAGAAAAATAATCATATTGCAATATTGGAGATATGATCTTTATGTGTAGGGAAATTAAATTCATCACTCTTGTAGCCCTTCACAGGCAGTCTCTATCCGTATTCGAATGACTGTTATGATTGCTTTCATCTAATGCAATAGGCTTGCTCAGAGACTTGACGGATGCTTGTACTGCCTTTATCTGATGTTGAAGTCTTGAGCAAACAAATACCTAAGAACACAAAAATTACCTGGATTGTTTTATCGCGCTGCGGTCCTGTTACAATCTATTTGTTCTAGGTTGGGACAAAGTATCATTGAAACCAATTTCAGTCAATAAGAAATTGAATGATTGAGCGGATTTTTTTTCGCAAGCCTATGATTCTGGTAAACAGGGTAACATCTCAAGCCGAGTGAAAAGCTCAATTCTTCACAATTTTCCAGGAGTATGGGATTTTGAAATCGCTACGATTCTATAGCAGTCGTGTCAGTAGGAATTGATGCTCTGCAAGTAATCAGAGATGGATAAACAGATTGATAGAAAATAGCTACAGGAAGGGATCGAGAAGAGAAATTGTTTGATCCATCATTAAACTTGCATTTCTACCAAGTTGTCGTGCAAAGTGTCTGTATCTGTTATCCGTATCAGCCACACGACAGCCTGACGTAGCTTATTTGCTGTCGATTATATTGCGTAGATTATTATAGAAAGCAGTTGTTATCGAGTTGTAGCTCATAGCTGATGGAGAGCGGGGGAGCGGCTGCAAATTGGAGTCCGCCGCCATTATATTTCGCTAGTAACCGCTCGATTGTCGTGTTCGGCTTTCGCCTAGTCAGCCTTACAGTGGCGTAAAATCGGTGACAGGGGTAAGATGCGCATTTGAACTTAAAGCCTTTGATGTAAAGATTATGCCCGTAACTCTTGCTGACATCGCACGTGAATTAGACGTTTCAAAAATGACCGTCTCGCGTGCCATTAATGATCATCCGCTGATCAATGCTGAAACGCGCGAACGCGTTCTGGAAATGGCGCGTCGTATGAACTATCAGCCCAATCAGCACGCCCGCGCACTGGCGACGAATCGCTCCTATCTGATCGGCATCGTTGTGCCGGATCTGATGAATCTGTACTTTGCCGAGGTCGCCCGCTCCATAGAATCCATCACCAGACCTGCCGGGTTCCAACTGTTGATTTGTAGCACGGATGAAGACCCTACCAGAGAAAACGACGAGGTTAATGCTTTGTTGCACCGCACGGATGGTCTGATCATCAGTTCTGTACTGCCACCGACTGAGGCGAAAGCCTACCGCAAGATGATCCAGAACGGCGCTCACATTGTGCTTGTTGATCGCACAATGGGGAATCTGCGTTGTTCTTCGGTAGTAACCGACAATGTGCAGGTTGGCAGACTGGCAACCGAACATCTGATTAGCCTGGGCCACCGCCGCATAGGGCATCTGCGCGGCGATGCTTCGTCGGTGAGCGCAGAGCGCTTCGAGGGTTACAAGCAGGCCCTAGCCGAATATCAACTCCCGTTTGAGGAAGCGCTCGTGCATGAGTGTGGACTTCTGGAATCTCAAGGATATGAAGCGACCTGTGCCTGGTTGGCGCAGGGCAATGTACCGAATGCTCTCTTCGTGGTCAACGACCCGGCGGCAGTAGGTGCGATGCAGGCAATGGAGGAAGCAGGTATAAGAATCGGTAAGGAGGTAGCGATCGTAGGTGCCGGAAATATACACTACGGCGCGATGTTGCGTGTGCCCTTGACCACCGTTTCCTGGTCCAGGAGTGAGATGGGACAACAAGCGGCAAGGCTGCTGATTCAACTCATTAACGGAGAGCCCCTAGCCGCAAAACCACAGCATCTCATCCTGCCACCGGAGCTGATCGTGCGGACTTCGTGTGGGGCGAAAGCCGCGCCCAAAGCAGCGATCAAATCGGCAGCCAGGAAGCAGCGATACGCATTCAAACGGTAGGCTTGTTTTGCCAGCAATTCTTGCGAGAGTCAAGTCCGGCTCTTGCGACCATAACCGAGTTCCGCGCCGCCAGATATGAGGTGATCCACGCCCGTCGTGAAGGTCGCTTCAGCGGCGATGAAGAGGCATAAGCGTCCGACCTCTTCAGTGGTTCCCATTCGTCCCATTACCTGTGAGGCCTCGCCTTCGGCAAGAAACCGTTGGGGGTCTGGAGCGGCTTCAATGGCTTCCTGCCACAAAGGTGTGTAGATGTTGCCCGGAGAGACCGAATTGACGCGAACGCCGTGAACCGCTTCGTCAATCGCCAGCGCTTTTGTGAAAGCCGTTATGCCGCCTTTTGTCGTAACATACGTCGTCGCGTAAAGCTGCCCCATCGTTGCCACCAAACTTGATATATTGATAATGTTGCCTCCGGTTTTTCGCAGATAGGGCAGGGCGAATTTGCATGCCGTGAAAATGCTGATGAGATTTAGATTGAGCAGGTCGCGAAAATCTTCCACGGAAAAATCATCAATCGGTTGGTGGGGCGGATGCCATCCGGCATTATTGTTCAGACAATCAATCCTGCCATAACGGGTGACAGAAGTCTCTATCAGATTCGCGATGTCTTCGGTTTTTCTGACGTCGCAGTAAACGAAGCAAGCATCACCGGCTCTCTGGGCTCGCGCGATGCTTTGCAAAGCAGTCGCTGCAATCGTCCCTTCCTCTTCATTATTGCAGCAGATGATTACTTTCGCGCCTGCATTGACCAACTCCTGCGCACAGCCTTTGCCAATGCCGCTGCTACCGCCAGTAATAATCACCACTCGATCTGCATATCGCAAATTTGTCATTGAGACCTCCAAACAAGATTCACTCCCACGCAGCTGGACTTGGTGAAAGCTAGGGCAGTCAACTGGCCTCCAACTCATCACTGTGCCTGAACCATATGGTAATCGCTGCGCTCCCTTCCTGCAGATATCACGCGGATGAAAAAACCTCTAGCCTAGTCCGCATCCACTGCCGGCAGGGATTTGTGAAAAATAATGTTACCGGTAAAATTGTACTTGTTATCGGTAACAAAATCAACTATCATATCGCCGACCTGATTAACCGCCCCGATCTGGAAACCGAACAAGAGGCACCTAGAACAAGTTCGGGCGGCAATTAGCGGCACTGAAATTCATTCACTGGCTGATCTTACTGGAGAAGTGTAGGCAACAGGCCGATCTGGGAGAGCTCTGTTTTCTAATGAAGATGACCGTAGTTCTCTCTTGCGGTAAGCGGTGCTGTAGGTAAGTCGTGGCAATCTATCCGAAGCAGCCTTGACAGTGAGACCATCTGACAAAATATCTATAAGAAAAGGAGAAGAGTATGTCCTCCCACAAAACACGTTGGTTATCGGTATTAATGACTCTATTTATTGTCTTGTCTCCGCTCAGCAAGGCATACACGCAAACGGTTACGGGCACCGTCTCTGGCATTATCGTTGATGCTTCGAAGGCCATAATTATCGGTGCGAAGGTCACGCTCATCGGTGAGCAGACGAAAAGTTCGCGCACCATCACCACAGGCGATAGTGGCAGGTTCACCTTCGCCGGTATCCAGCCGGATATCTATACCATTAAGGTGGAACAGCAGGGCTTTCAGACGCTCGAACAGCAGAAGGTGGTGTTGAGCGCCAATGAAAGTCTGGCACTTGGCGAATTGGAATTGAAACCCGGTCAGGTTACTGAAACGGTCACGGTGACGACCGAAGGCGCGGTGGTTGAAAAGGAAAACAGCGACCTGACGGCGCGGCTGACCTCTGATCAGATTGACCTGATCTCGACGAAAGGGCGTGATATTTCCTCCCTTCTGCGCCTGCTACCAGGCGTCTCCTACATTGATGACACGGAGTCTGTCGGTGACGGTTTCGGCACAGATTTGCCGAACATCTCCGGGCAACGCGGCCGTTCCACGGTCGCCACAGTTGATGGTCTAAACGCCAGCGAGCCAAGCGGCTCGAATAAAGTTAGTATGTCGACGAGCCAGGACGCCATTGCCGAAGTCAAGGTGCTGCGCAATAACTACGCAGCAGAGTACGGCATTAATGGCGGCGCTCAGATCACCATCGTCTCCAAGAGCGGCAAAAAGAATTATTCTGGCAGCGCTTACTACTTCCTCCGCAACGAGTTTTTCAACGCGAATCGATGGGATAATAATCGTCAGGGACTGCCAAAGCCACTTTATCGTCATAACATTTGGGGTTTCAACGGCGGCGGACCGGTGCAGATACCTGGGCTCTACCGTAACAAGGAGAAGGACAAATTATTTTTTTTCTTCTCGTTTGAGGAGCCACACACGATCACCCCGGCGGGGGTGAAATTCGTCACAGTACCCACTGAGCGTGAGCTTTCAGGTGACTTCTCCCAATCAGTTACAGGGTTTAACGCGACAACTGGAGTCTCGACTCCGGCTTTTATTCGCGATCCATTGAGGCCAGGCAATTGCAGCGCTACGGATCAGAGCGGCTGTTTCCGCGACCCTTCGCGCGCCACTTCAAGCAACCCCTTAGGCTTGCAGATCATTCCGGTCAACCGCTTGCACCCGTCCGGTCTAGCGATTATGAGCGCTTTTGTTCGACCCAATCAGACGGGTCGCACCGTAACCGGGAATGCCTTTAATTACATTACCCAGAGGAGTACGGACGTGCCCAAGCGCGCGACCCTCGCGCGTGTCGATTTCCATCCGACGAACAAGGATCACTTCTATGTGAAGGCGCAGACCTGGAGGTCGGATAATACGGGACTTGGTACTTCGGGTTGGCCCGGCGGGGATAACAATCAGTGGGGAATCATCTCCCATTACCTCTATCAGGATGACGGCCTTGTGGTTAACTGGGTTCGCGTCATCAACCCAAGAATCGTCAATGAGTTCTCTGTCGGCGCGCGCCACGACTCCGAAGGGTTCATCCCTGGCGATGGCGAGGTGGATCGCTTTACCAGGGCTAATTTGAAATACACAGCGCCCCAACTCTTTCCCTCAAACAATAAACTCGGCTTGATCCCAAAAGCTACTGGTTGGGGGGGCTTATCGAACCAAAATGCGATCGCCAATATCAACTGGCTGGATCGCTGGGGTGAGATCGGCAACGATTATATCCTCCCCTCTATCGCCAATAACCTGACAATCAATAAAGGCAATCACAATTTCAAAGCGGGCATCTATTTCGAGCGCATACGAAATGGTGAAGCCCCCGGCGGCGGTGACTGGTCTGGAACCTTCGACTTCAGCAGTAACGTCGCTGAATTCACAGGTGCCCTCGGAAACACCGGCCACCCCTATGCGAACGCGCTCACTGGCAGTTTCAGAAGATACAGCGAGACCTCTGCGCGTCCTTTCACAGATCTCGAGAGGGTGCTCTTTCAATGGTATGGGCAGGATCAATGGAAAGTTAATCGAAAGCTCACGCTCAATTACGGCATGCGCATGGGGTGGTATTCTCAGTGGCGACAGCGCCAGGATAACGCTTCAAACTTCGACCCGACGCGCTACGAGTCTGCCAAAGCTGTCGTGCTCTATCGTCCGCACTGCACCACTGGAACGCCAGCCCTTGGAACGGCCTGTGCCACTGCCAACCGGCGCGCCATCAACCCTGTGACCGGTGCGCTATCAACGAACCTCAATCTCGTTGGCACCTTCGTTCCCGGAGTCGGTGATAAGCTCAATGGCATTGCGTTAGGGACTGATCCGACGGTTCCGAAAGGCTTCAAAGACCCGCCACCGATTGCCTGGGAACCGCGTGTTGGCTTTGCCTGGAACATTTTTGACGAGAGCACGACTGTGCTGCGTGCCCATTTCGGCGTTTACCACCAGACGCGCCACGGCGGTGGGACGACGGGTGGCAGCTTGGTTAGCAATCCGCCGTTTCGGCGCAATATACAGATTGATTTCGGCACCATTGACAACCTGATTAATCTCATTCCCACTGGACTGGAAAGACCGACCACGGTCAATGCAATTGAGATTCACGCCAAAACACCAACCACCTACAACTTCTCAGTTGGCATACAGCAAGAGATCGGTTTCAAGAGTGTGCTCGAAGTTAGTTACGTGGGCTCGCTCACTAGACATCTGGGGGAGCGGCGCAACATCAATGCGATTCCCGACGAAGCAAGATTCGTGGATTTGCATCCAGAGAATAGAAATCCCTTTAGTAATAGCACAACAGCGGCGGCTTTAGCTGATGATTTCTTGCGTCCTTATCAGGGCTACACGGATATCAATACGGTCATGTATTCCGGCTCGGCAAACTATAACGGGCTACAACTTCAACTCAACCGTCGGTACACGCGTGGCCTCCAGTTTGGTGTCGCCTACACCTTCTCGAAGTCGCTTGATTATGCCAATGATGATTCCAACGACGTGTCATTCCCGCGTCCCTATCGGGCATTTAACTATGCCCCTTCGGACTTCGATCAGACCCACATCTTCACGGCCAACTACATCTGGGACGTTCCTGGTCTTGGTCGTTTATGGGACAACGGTTTGGTCAAAACAATCTTTGATGGCTGGCAGCTTTCAGGGACTACGTCGCTCGTCAGCGGCAGACCGAAAAATATAACTGCCAGTTATAGCGGTGGCACCACCGATTACACTGGCGGAGAGGTGAACGCGCGTGCGTTCGTGGTTTGTGATCCGACAAACAAGTTCAATCTCTTAGCCAACGGCAACAAAGACCGCCTCGATGGCACCCCAATCTTTGCAGCCGCTTCGTGCTTCAAGCGTCCTACGACGCGGGGAGAGATCGGCAATTTGGGAAGAAATGCTCTTCGCCGTCCAGGAGTCATCAACACTGACCTGGCGTTTTTCAAGAATTTCAACCTTGGGGCGGAAGGGAAGCGTAAATTGGTGTTTCGCTGGGAGACCTACAACCTGCTCAACCACCAGAATTTCAGTGACTTTGATGGCGCTTTGGCCTTCGATGTCAATGGCAATCAGACCAACAGGCGTTTCGGACAGCCAAACGGTTTCCGCTCAGGGCGTGTCATGCAGGGCTCGCTGCGGGTTAACTTTTAATGGAGGGTCACACCAGCGATCAGCCAAGGGCCAATCGCAAGACCTGATTCTTTCAAAGATTCGGAGATCGGCAAGACCAGCGCCGGTCTCCGTTTTTCAATCATCGTTGCAATATAATCAAGCAATGGCTGAAGGTGGTTTCATTCAATTCAATATCCGAGGTTTTTTTTATGAACTTTAAGCAAATCTCAAGACGAGAGTATCTCAAGCTGATGAGTGTAGGGGCGACATTGGCAGCTTTCAACTCATCCACTTCCGCTACGCCGCTACGCGCCGATGAGCAAGCAGACCGTGAGCGCCGTATGCAGTGGTGGCATCAGGCTAAGTTCGGTATGTTCATTCACTGGGGACTCTACAGCGTGTTGGCGCGGCACGAATGGGTGATGGAGATGGAAGGCATGCCGGTCTCCGAATATGAGCTGTTGGCAAAGCAGTTCAAACCCAAACCCAATGCCGCGCGCGAGTGGGCACGTTTAGCGAAACGTGCAGGTATGAAGTACATGGTGATGACCACCAAACATCACGAAGGCTTCTGCCTCTTCGACACCAAAACCACCGATTTCTGCGCCCCCAAACAAGCGGCTGGGCGCGACCTTGTCAAAGAGTATGTTGAGGCTGCGCGCGCTGAAGGGCTGCGCGTCGGCTTCTATTACTCGTTGATGGACTGGCATCATCCGGATGGTGCGCGTTGCGCCACAGACGAAGCGGCGCGCCAGCGTTTCGTCGCCTACATTCACACACACTTGCGCGAGTTGCTCACCAATTATGGCAAGATTGACATACTCTGGTACGATGTCTCCTGGCCGCTTGATGTAAAGGGTTGGGAGTCGGAGAAGATGAACCAAATGGTCTTCCAGTTACAACCGGATATCATCGTCAACAATCGCAACAAACTGCCTGGCGATTTCATTACGCCCGAACAACGCATAGAAGCGGCAGAAGTCGGCAAGGCTTGGGAAGCCTGCATGACGATGAATGATAGTTGGGGCTATCAGAGAGCCGACGACGCCTGGAAAACCCCTAAGCAGGTGATCCGCAATCTGATCACCTGCGCGCACGACGGCGGCAATTATCTGATCAACATCGGTCCCATGGCAGATGGCTCTGTGCCTGTAGAATCGGTTGGCATACTCACTACAGTGGGCACCTGGATGAATAAGAATGGGCAGGCGCTCTATGGCGCTGACCGCTGCCAGCCAACTCGTTCCAGATATGCCAGTTTTTCGCGGCACGGCAACAGGCTTTATATGCACATACACTTTTGGCCCGGCGACACAGTGGCTCTTGCCGGTCTGATGACGAAGGTGAAATCGGCGAGTCTGCTTGCGACCGGAGAGAAAGTGAAATTCGAGCAGGATGCCTATCGCGTGCGCTTCACGGGTCTGCCCGCGAAAGCGCCGGACAATCCGATCACGACCCTCGCCATCGACTGCGAAGGGGAGCCGAAACAAGATCAACTATTTGTCCGCAGGAGGGAGCGCACACGACCCTGACTACATTCATGAAAAAGGTAATGATTGTTTTGCTACTCATGTGCGCTGCGCTTTCCTCCCCAGCGCAAACCGCTTCTCCTGACCAGGCGAATCTGCTGTGGTACAGGCAACCCGCCGCCGCGTGGACTGAAGCTCTGCCAATTGGCAACGGGCGTTTAGCAGGGATGGTATTTGGTGGCGTTCAAGCCGAACGGATTCAACTGAACGAAGAGACCATCTGGGCTGGCGAAAAGCGCGACCGCAATAATCCGGAAGGCGCGAAAAATCTTGCCGAAGTGCGACGCCTGTTGTTTGCAGGGAAGCCTGTCGAGGCCGAGCAACTCGCCGAAAAGACCATGATCGCTACGCCAAAGCGTATGCCTCCCTATCAACCGCTTGGCGATCTGCTCATGCGCTTTCCAGGGCAGCAAGAAGCGAGCCAGTATCGAAGGGAACTCAACCTTGATTCAGGCATCGTTCGGGTCAGCTATCGGTCTGGTGATGCGCGCTTCACTCGTGAAGTCTTCTCCTCGGCGGTAGATCAGGTGATTGTCATCAAGTTGACTTGTGATAAGCCCGCCCGCATCTCGTTTGCCGCGACGCTCACACGCGAAGACGACAGCAAGACTCGGGCTGTTAACCCTGACCGTGTTTTCATCGCAGGCGAGGCGATTGTTCGCGGTGACCGCCATCCACTTGAGCGCAAAGTCGGAGTCAAATTCCAAGGCGCTCTACAGGTCCTCCCTGAAGGGGGACGGACGCGTGTCGAAGGCAATGAATTAATAGTCGAGGGCGCGAACTCTGCGACGCTGCTTTTCGCTGCCGCCACCAATTTCCGCCACAAAGACCCGGCGCTCAGATGCGAGCAATATCTTGCCGCGGCGAAAAAGCCTTATGCTCAACTTCGTGCCTCCCACGTCACAGATCATCAGAGGCTCTTTCGCCGCGTCGCGTTTTCTCTTGGCAAAGCAGTTTCCGATCTACCTACGGATGAACGTCTGAAGCGCGTGCAGGAGGGGGAGACGGATCTTGCGCTTGAAGCCCTTTACTTCCAATTCGGGCGCTACCTGCTGATAGCCAGCAGCCGCCCAGGCACGATGGCGGCAAATCTTCAAGGCAAATGGAATGATAAACTGCAACCTTCGTGGGACAGCAAGTACACCATCAACATCAACACAGAGATGAACTACTGGCCCGCAGAAGTCTGCAACCTCTCCGAACTGCACGAACCCTTGTTTGATCTGCTTGACAACGCCCGCGAAGACGGGCGCAGACTGGCCAAGAATCTCTATGGCGCGCGCGGCTTCGTCATCCATCACAACACGGACGGCTGGGGACACACTGTACCGATTGATGGAGTGCACGCAGGCCTCTGGCCGATGGGCGCGGCCTGGTTGAGCCTGCACCTCTGGGATCATTACGACTTTACTCGTAAACGCGAATTTCTCGCCCGTCGCGCCTATCCAGTAATGAAAGAGGCCGCAGAGTTTTTTGTTGATTACCTGATTGATGATGGCAAAGGTCATCTGATTACAGGGCCATCGCTGTCGCCTGAAAATCGCTATCGTTTGTCGGATGGGACAGTCGCCAAACTCTGCCTGGGACCGACGATGGACACACAGATTGCCCACGCCTTATTGAGCCGTGTGATCGAAGCGAGCCAGTTGCTTGGCGTGGATGTGGAGTTTCGTAAGCAACTGATTGCCACGCGTGAGCGCCTCGCACCATTAAAGATTGGCAAGCACGGGCAGTTGCAGGAATGGCTCGAAGACTATGACGAACCAGACCCGGGGCATCGTCACATCTCGCACCTGTTTGCCTTGCATCCGGGCAATCAAATCACCTTGCGTGGTACGCCGGAATTGGCGCACGCGGCGCGGGTAACGCTTGAGCGCCGCTTGCAAGCCGGGAGCGGTCATACGGGATGGAGCCGCGCCTGGATTATCAACTTTTGGGCACGCCTGGAAGAAGGCAACCTGGCGCACGAAAACATACGGGCGCTGCTGGCTAAATCCACTCTGCCAAACTTATTGGATAATCATCCACCGTTTCAAATTGATGGGAACTTCGGCGGCACCGCAGGGATGGTTGAAATGCTCTTGCAAAGTCATGCCGGTGAAATCAGCTTTCTGCCAGCGATTCCCAAAGCTTGGCAGGAAGGCTCGATCAAAGGACTGCGGGCGCGCGGTGCTGTCGGAGTGGACTTAAGTTGGGTCGCTGGAAAGGCAACGGTCGCAGTTTTGCGACCTGATGTGACCGGCGAATATAGGCTGAGACCGCCTCGCGGACAAAAGATCGCGGGTGTGTTGGTTCCCGTAAAGAACTTGCCTATTTCACCCGGAAGCGACGGTTCGGTTCAGTTGAAAATGGCTGCCGGGAAGGAGTATCGAATTCGCTTTAAGTAGCGGTTTGTCAAATGGGATTTTATTACTCGTACGCATTCTATTTTCAGGCAATGGAAATTCTGAGATCTTTCAAGAAAAACGCGGCGAGAGTTTGACTCCGAATTTGTTGGCGAGTAGTAGAACGGCGCGTCGTTCCGTCGGGCTCATGCAGAACAAAAAGACCAACGCGAAATATGGAATGAGCGCGGCACTGATCTCCGCAAAAAATATCAGCAGAGAGGTGGCGCGACTATAGCTTTCCAGCAAAGACGTAGGCTGCCCATACATACGAATTACGAAAAGCAGCGCCACAAACGGCGCTTGTATCAAAAACGGCAGCAGCATGGAACGCCATACATATTCGCCAACCGGCACATGTAAATAATTCCTCAAATAGACGAACAAGGCGATAAATGTGAAAGCCACCATCGGAATCGTCGTGCCTAAGGCAACGCCTTTAAGTCCATAAGGTTTGACGAGCGCCAGGCTCATTCCTAAATTGATGACCGCTTGAGCGAGTGTAAACCAGGCGACAATGCTGTGTTTGCCTAAGCCTAAAAGCATGGTGTGAGCGGGCAGTTCTAACAGATGAGCCAAAACAGATATGGTCAGGATGGAAAGGATCACGGCAGAGCTTGCGTACTCTTGCCCCATCCACAAACTAATAAATGAATCGCCCACGACAAAGAAGATTGCCGAAATCGGCAGCGCGATCAGCAACATATATTTCGTACTGATGATGAGCATCTCTTTGATCGCGGCTTGATCGTTGCGCGCCCCCATGTCTGAAGCCGTCGGCGTCAACACGCCTATGGTTTCCGATACCTGTAGCAAATAGGTTACCAGGCGATTGGCTACGGAATAGAGCGTCACCGCCGCAAGCGGCATAAAGATGCCTATGATAATGGCGTCCGTGTAAAAGATTAACCGCTTGCCGACAATCATCAGGAAGGCAAACAGGCTGTAGCCAAACAGGGTGCGCATTTGCGCTTTGTCGTAATACTGGCGTTTGATTTCGATGTTCGGGTTGAGTTTGTATGCCGCGCGAATCAGATATGCCAGACGCAACATTTCGAAAACGAAAG
>JANMSG010000331.1:0-5494 GCA_031389065.1 Acidobacteriota bacterium
GTGGGCGTCGCAGATCGTACGCTCCAACAGATTCGCAGTTGGGCACCAGGCTTGCCTGTATTCGGGCAGCTCACGCCTTTCCCCTCGACGCCGCTTTACGCCAGGTTGAAGGCTGCGGGACGGTTGACGCGACCAACGCACTGGTTAGATTTTGCGCCGTACCAGATGGCGCACACGCCGCTGAAGATGACCATACCGGAAGCGCAGGCGGAACTTGAACATGCCTGGGCCTCTTGCTATAGCCCGGAAGCCATCGCCAAAGCTGTCCACGCACTGGATCACAAACCCATCGGCAATCGCTTGAACATTTTTGTTGCGCGTATCTTCTTTCGAGGAATTTATTTTCCGCAGAAGGGCTGGTGGTCTTGGGTGAAGTTGATTGCTCAAAATCGGGCGACGATTTTCTCTCTTTTGAAAGATGCGCTGGGCTCTGGTAAGGATAAGCAAATCATGCGCGAAACAACGAGTCAGGCTTTCGACTCAGAGTCAGGCGATTAAGCGATGATCTACGCAGCGAGACCCACAGTTTTGCGCTGGCTTCAAGTCGGCAAGAAAGAAGGAGCCACACATATGTTGCTGGTCGAAGATGTGCTTGCCGACGAAACCGTGCCGGTGTATGTAACCGCCAATGAGAATTTGGATTATAAGGTCAGTCGTTTTGATGATGCACATGCCATGCGCATAAAAGCAGTCTTCAATCTACTTCTTGATTTAGAGACACAGCTAAACACCATCTATCGGTAGACTTCGCTTAAAATTAATTGGTCTTATTTCGGTGTCCGATTCAGGGAGGAATCGGACACCGAAATGATCAGCACCTAAGCAAAAGTTTTTGGGTAGATCAATAAAGTAAATCCCGCGCCTGCGATTGGCTTTGCCTTTTTCGTTTGCAACTCAGGGTATCGTTGCAAACGCTGAAAAATATCTTCCTCAGGTTTCAACTCAAAGACGGAATCAGAATCGGTCAGCAAAGGGTTCTTCCAATCAAGTAGTTTTTAGTAACAACCTTTCTCTGCCTCACCTCTCACTTTTCCTTGCTCCCACGGCTACGGACTAAAGAGCGCTTTCTTGACACTCGAAAGACGCGACCCTATACTCAAACTCGGCTCATTACAAAACGGAGACCGCACGAATTGACAAAGACGATACAAGGAAAGCTCAACGCCGAAGGGCTTCGCGTAGCGATTATCGCAAGTCGCTGGAATGATTTTGTGACCAGTCGTTTAATCAGCGGAGCGCAAGACGCGCTGGAAAGATTAGGCGCATCCGAAGACGCGATCACCATCATCAAGGTTCCGGGTTCATTCGAACTGCCGCTGGCAACCAAACGCGCAGCCTTGAGCGGCAATTTCGATGCATTGATCTGTTTAGGGGTAATTATTCGTGGCGAAACCTCGCACAACGAATATATCGCTTCCGAAGTCTTCAAAGGCATCGCGCAAATTTCTATGGAAACGCAAAAGCCTATCGCTTTGGGCGTAGTAACTGCGGACAATCTCGAACAAGCGATAGACAGAGCGGGAGCCAAATCCGGCAACAAAGGATTTGAAGCCGCTATGTCTGCCGTTGAGATGGCAAATCTGTTGTTAGAATATTAGCAGTGGATTACTAAGAAGTAGTAAGCAGGTGATATTATGGGTGCTAGACGTAAGGCAAGAGTTTGCGCCTTACAAATGCTCTTTCAATTTGATGTGACGAAACCGCGCATTGATGAACTGGCGCAAATGTATTGGGAGGCCTTTGGCGAAGAGTTCGGCGAAGTGGACGAGGAGTTTGCCAACCGCCTGGCGCTCGGCACGATTTCGCATATTGAAAGTATTGATGAACTGATCAAACAACGCGCCGAGAATTGGCGAATCTCGCGTATGGCTATCGTTGACCGCAACCTTTTGAGGCTGGCAATCTACGAGTTCCTTTACGAGGAGGATACGCCCAAGACGGTCGTCATCAACGAAGCCTTAGAAATCGCGCGGCGTTTTTCGACCTTTGAAGCGACCCAGTTTATCAACGGCATTCTCGACGCCATCAAGCGCGACCTTGAATTAAATCAAAACGCATCAAGCGCTGCTATTTAGTCCTTAGTCCCTTGTCCCTCGTCCTTAGTAATTGTTGGTGATAATCGCCAACCACAAATGACTAGGGACTAAGGACTAAGGACTAAGGACTAAATTATGATTGATGACAAGGCGTTACTGAGTGAATACCTCTCCGAATCCGAAGAGTTGTTAGATTCGCTGCTTGCCGATCTCGACTCGCTCGGCGCTACCTCCAATGTCAATTTAATCAATCGCATCTTTCGCGCCGTGCATTCGTTGAAAGGTTTGTCCGGCATGATGGGGCTTGCCGACGTCCAATCCATCGCTCACGAATTTGAAGACATACTCGATGACATACGCTTAGGACAACTCAAGTTAGACAAAGAATCCGCAGCCACTTTGCAAGAGAGCGGCGCAGGATTTGCCGCTTTGGTGGCTGGCGCGGCGCGCGGAACGACGAACGAAGAAGATTTCGAGCGTTTGAGAGATTTGCTCATCCGTATTGCCGCAAGACCTCGCTCGCAAGCAAAACGCGAGGAATATGAATTGGAACTGCTGGGCTTTTCACAACGCGAAAGTCAACTCCTCACCGAATACGAAAAGCATAGAATCCGTGAAAACCTGAATGCAGAGCGCAACTTTTATTCACTCAATGTGCAATTCAAAATGACGGACATTGACACAAAATATCGCGCCCTGACAAACAAACTTGCAGACTTGGGAGAGTTGATCACGACTTTGCCCGCCACCACGAAAGCCAAAGAGCTTGTCGCCTTCAAACTGCTCCTTGCCACGCAACTCCGAGAGAGCGAGATTAAGCGGGTAGTGATTGAATATGGCGGTCGCCTCGCGCGCGTAGGGCGTTCGACCTGGCGGAGAGCTGGCGAAGCTTTGCGAGTCGTGGGGCGCAAGAAGACCCAGAGCGACAAGGGCGATACATCATCCGGCGGCTTATTGCCAACCTCTTTTGCGCAAGAATCCCTGCAACCGCTTTCGCCAAATGTGCGCGTTGATTTGTCGAAGATTGATGATTTGTCAGGTGTCGCGCACGAGCTTTCCATCGAAGCGCAAAAGCTTTCCGATATGGCTGCCCGCTTTTTGAATGTTGCGGGATTAGGTATGCGAGACCGCTTTGATTTGAAGTCCAGTGTCCGACGCATCGAGCGCGAGTTTTTAGAATTAGAGGAGCGCCTGGTTGACCTTCGCATGGTGTCGCTGGCGCAGACCTTCACACGTGCGGCGCGCCTGGCGGGCCGTCTGGCGCGTGACCTTGGCAAAGCGGTTGCGGTTGAGATTGAAGGACGCGACACGCTGCTCGATAAAATGATTGTTGACCACATCGCCGATCCGGTTTATCACATCTTGCGCAATTCCATAGACCATGGCATAGAGACACCTCAAGAGCGCAGGCTTGCGGGTAAGAGCGCGAAAGGCAAAATCAAACTCGAAGCCAGGCTTGATGGAACGCGAGCCGTTCTCTCTATCTCGGATGACGGGCGCGGCATAGATGTAGAGGCTGTGCATCGTCGGGCGATTGAAATCGGCGCAATTACTGAAAAGAATTCTCTGTCTGAAGAAGAGATTTTGCGTCTGATCTTTCATCCGGGCTTTTCGACTGTCGAACAGATTTCTTCGCTGTCGGGGCGCGGCGTAGGTTTGAACGCGGCGGAACGCGCGGTCTATGAATTGGGCGGCGAGATTCGCATTTCATCCGAACGCGACAAAGGCGCTACTTTCGAAATCGCCGTGCCGACGACACTGGTGATGATTTCGGCTTTTATTGTGAAAGTCAGCGATTGGCTGTACGCGATCAACGTAGGGCAAATCATCGAATTGATTATGCTCAATCCTTCCGATATTTTAGGGCGCGATGGCAAGCGCAGCATTGAGTGGCGCGGCTCCACGATTCCGCTTATCGAGTTGAGATATTTGTTAGGCTTTGGCGGCGCAAGAGTCTTGCACCAAGTGGAAAACGGGGCGTCAATAAATGGCGAGGCGAACGGTAGAGGCGCAAATCTGAAAGCCCGGGTTCCGGTCTTTATTACCAAAGTGTCGGACAGATACGCGGCAATCGCTGTGGAAGAATTTGATGAACAACGCGAGATCATCGTCAAATCGTTAGGACCTTTAGGGCGCAAAATCAAAGGCGTAACTGGCGCCGTTGACCTGAAAGGCGGTGATGTAGCGCTGGTCTTGGATTTACAGAGTTTGTTGTTGCTCCGCAGCTTACGACTTTAAACTGCGGATGGTTTCCGTTGCTGTGCAGCACACCGGGCGCGGTCGCTATGGCAAAACTGCCGCCATTCCATTTCGCGCTGCAATCGAAGCGTTGATTGCTGATGTCGGCATCCTACAAACTAACGATTACTAACGGTACCTGGTAATTACAGGTTTATGAATTCCCTTGAAGCAAAACTTTTCAATTGCTTGTACGTTTCGATGCCGTCCCGATGATTCCTGCTGCCACCCCTAAAATGAAACCGAAACTCCCAAAATACGCCGTATAAAATAAGTGTGTCTCGGAACCCCAAATCACCTCATACTTTTCGTATCGTAAATAATAACGAATGCTCCCAAACACACAGCCGATGAGCAATCCGCTCATTACTCCTATAAGAATTCTTAAGAAGATACCAAAACTCCGCTCTTTTTTTTCCTGTACCCAAAGAACAATCCATCCAAGTCCCAGTACGGACGGAATCGTAAACGGTAGGCAAACAATAAAGAAATATAATAAGAAACCGCTATTGATTCTTAGGCTGAAATTCTCAGACTTGGGCGCAAGAAAAAATCCGGCGAGAAAGGTTGTGAGGATAGCGCCAAGTATCCCTCTCAAGAAGAATGCTATCCAGTTTCGATTTCGATCAATTTGCATCGTGTTAAATGCCTCCTAAAATATTGCTAATAATACTAATTCAAATTATTTCGTGCGTATGTGATGTAGGGAAAGAGTGTCAAACTTTTCACTTTTTCCGCATCCCTATAAAACTCCTGCAATACTTCACTCAAACATTCTTCCGCTTCATCGAGCGAAGCGAAAATGCGAAATTTCATTCGTCGCCGTAACTCTTCAAAAATCTCTCCACTGGATTCAATTCCGGCGAATAGGGCGGTAGCTTTTGCAAAGCAAGCAACTTATTGTCTGACCCTAGCCGATGCGCTGAGGCTCCATCCAATACCCACAACGTTTTTTTCTTCAAGCCTTTGCTGCGCTCCCCGGCAAAAATAGCAAAACATTGCTTGTCCAAACGTGGCAACATCATCGCAAACAACTCACCTGTGTAAGGCTTGAGCGAGACATACAGGTAGACGTACTCATAGCCAATTTGCTGTTTACCAAGCGGACGAACTCCGATGGGTGACCACTTGCGACCCAATTCTGTACGCGTCCCGACTCGCATCTCATCTTCAAACTCAAGGTCTTCATCGGCAACTTCCTGGGTCAGTTGAGCAAAGTT
>JANMSG010000342.1:0-2654 GCA_031389065.1 Acidobacteriota bacterium
GCCGGGAGCTTTGAGTTTGGCATACGGCGTCGGAAATCAAGAGTGAGTTTGCTGATTCCTGATGTGTTATTTGATTCCATATTGATGAGCGAGCCAGAGGTTTCAGCTTTTATTCAAGAGCTGATGGTTGAATACCGGAACAGAGACTCTAAACTTTAATTCGCATTTAAAAAAATAATAAGTTGACAAAAAATAATTGCGCGTGGGATTATCGCAGATGTGGCTTTTCCCCTTGGATAGCAACTCTGAATTGTATCGTTTGCATCCTAAAAGTTGTATAAATTTCAGCAATCAATAAAAGCTTGGCGTGAACAAAAGGAGAGAGGGTTGGGCACGCTATCTTCAAATTTAACGAGGAGTATCATCAGACATGAAAAAATCAATGGTCTTAATGGCAGTGCTGGGAATGGTGCTTGCGCTGTCTGTGCCTTTTGTATCCGCCAAAGCGCAAGAAGCAAAGCCGCGTGACGAAGCCGCTGTTTATAAAGAATGGTTTGACGCGAATGCTGTGAAGGATTATCCAAAAGCATTAGGATTTGCCAATGAATATTTAGAAAAATATCCGGCAGGAAATTATGCTGCCTACTTGAAAAAATGGAAAGTTCAGGTTCGCGCATTTTCGTTCAATAAAGCAAGAGAAACTAAGAACATTGCTGAAGAGTTACGCCTAGGCAAAGAGGCTCTCGCTGAAAACGCCGAAGACCTTGATTATCTTTATCTGTTGACGATTGACATGCGTGCAAACGAGATGGAAGCTTCACCAGCCAATTACTCACACGCTACGGAAGTTGCCGATTTTAGCCAACGCGCCATCAAACTCATAGAAGCGGGTAAACCGTCTAATGTTTTCAAGCCGGATGCTGCCAAAGCTGTTACTGCTTATCTTTATCAAACCGCAGCAATGGTAGAAGGGAAGAATGGCAATCAGGATAAAGCGATTGAACTTTACAAAAAATCTTCATCCGTTGATCCTGCAAACGGCATCTTGAATGCACAAAATTATTTGGCATTGGGTGTTATTTATCAAATGAAGTATGGCGCTGCCGCGAAGAAGTTTGAAGCTCTGCCGAAAGAGAAGAAAGAGGCAGATCCTCCTGATGCCGAAGCCAAAGCTGCTCTCGATGATGTCAATGCACAGGCAGACCAGGTTATTGAAAATTGGGCGCGATTCCTTGCCCTAGAAGACAGCAAAAAGTATGGAGTGACGCGCGATAATGTAGATAAAGCTTTTATAGATTTATGGAAATTCCGTCACGACGATAAAATAGATGGTAAGGATGAGTTTATAAAAAAATTCAAGCCTACAGCGGTGCCAGCGACTGCGCCGTCACCTACGGCAGTAAAGCCTTAGTTTTTAGAGCCACAAGGCGCAATATAATTCTAGCCAGCCCTCCATCGGGGCTGGCTTTTTCTGTTTCTGCCGGGCTTGCAAGACTGCCTCTACAGCGAAAGTCTGTGATATATTAATTCGGCGCGATTTAGACCTCGCGCAAGTGCCTTATGATTTCCATTGAACGCGAAAAGCTTTTATCAGAGTTCGAGCAGCAAATCGGCTATTCATTTCGCTCACGCGCGTTGTTAGAAAGAGCCTTGACGCATCGCTCATTCGCGCACGAACGCACAGAGCAAAATTGCCAGCACAATGAATCGCTTGAGTTTCTTGGCGATTCCGTTCTCGGTCTGGTAGTCAGCGCCTGGCTGCTTGGGCGTTTCCCGGCTTTGTCCGAAGGCAAATTGTCAAAGATGAAAGCCTACCTGGTCAGCGAGCCCAGTCTGGTTGAGCTTGCCGAGATCATTGATTTAGGCGCATATATTCTGCTCAATCGCGGTGAAGAAAAAACCGGCGGACGCCGCAAAGGAACTTTGCTTGCTGATGCCTACGAAGCCTTGATCGGCGCGATCTTTATTGATGGCGGGCTGCAAGCCGCCGAACGTTTCCTGTTTCGCGAATTGCGCGATAAGGTTCGCGGCATAGACCCGAATTCGATGATTGGCTCGGATTACAAATCGGTTTTGCAGGAACAACTGCAAGCGATGGGGGCACCCGCCCCTAAGTACGTCGTGGTCGAAACCTTGGGGCCAGATCATCGCCGAACCTTTCGCATAGAACTTCGCGTCGGCAGACAGGCACTCTCGTCAGGCGAAGGCCGCAGCATCAAGATTGCGCAACAGGAAGCCGCTCAAGCTGCGCTTGCGACAGGCGCCACATTTGATAAAGTGAAAGCGCTGCTCGGGCATCGGCAGGAGCAGGAAAACGACGAAGTTTATCAGTCTGACAACCAACAAGATGAAGATGAATCGCTTCTCCCTTTTGTTGCGCTTGCTGATGAGTTAGCATTGAGGCCTGTGAACGGTTCGAACGCGGCTGCTTTTGAACATCTTGATGATGAAACCGCGTTTTCTATGGATGGCGATATTGATTTACCTATGGTAATTGTCAACGAGGATTTGATTCGTTAGAAAGATAATTTCGGAATAATTTATGGACGATAACGCAGAATTGAAATCGCCGGACGGCGTCGCAAAAATAGAGCCTCCTGCGGTGCGCCAAGTAGAGGTGAAATATGCTGCTGACCTGGAGTTGGCAGAGAAAGCGAAACAGCATGAAGAACCGACTTTCAAAAAGAGCATATTTCGAGAGTATTTTGAATCCG
>JANMSG010000426.1:0-3659 GCA_031389065.1 Acidobacteriota bacterium
TCACTTCCGAGCCGGTAATAGACGCGTTCTTGCAATACGCGCAGCAGTTTCGGCTGCAACTCAATCGGCATTTCGCCAATTTCATCAAGCATCAGACTGCCGCCTTCTGCTTGCCCAAACAAGCCTTGCTTATCGGTTGTCGCTCCTGTGAAAGCGCCTTTCGTATGACCGAACAACTCCGATTCAATTAACTCTTTCGGCAACGCGGTGCAGTTAATTTTGACCAGAGATTTTTTGGCGCGCAGGCTCTTGTAATGTAAGGCGTTGGCAATCAACTCTTTGCCGGTTCCCGATTCGCCGATCACTAAAACGTTGGCGTCCGATTCAGCTACGCCATCAATCATCTCGTAGATGTCTTGCATGGCTTTGCTGCCGCCAATGATGCTTGCATAAGATGAGCGTGTCGTCAGGCGACCGCGAAGTTGCTTGATCTCTTGCGTCTGTTGCTGACGTTCGAGAGCCTTGTCAATTAAGAGCAATAACTCTTCAAACTCTACGGGCTTCTCCAGAAAATAGAAGGCGCCCGCTTTTGTTGCTTCAACAGCTTTGCTGACGGAACTATATCCTGTAATGACGAGAATTTCAGAATCGGGCAGTAACTCTTTAAATCGCCGCACCACCTCTATGCCATCCATATCCGGCAGGTTGAGGTCTGTCAGGATGACTTCAAATTTTTGACTCTCCGCCTGGTTGATTCCCGCTTCGCCCGTTTCAACGGTTACCACTTCATAGCCTTGCGCCTGTAAATGATAGCGCGCAAGGTCAAGCATAGTCGGGTCGTCATCTATGACCAGAACTTTCACAGGCATCGTTTCTCCTAAAATTGTTTTCATGTTCATTCAAAACTAATAACAAACTGTCTTTTTGTAATCAATAAATGCGAAGCTGCCAAGAGTTTGAAGCACAATTTATTATAGCCTTGAGATATACCTCTCGGTAAGCGCGAAATGATAAGTTGTGAAATACTTTCTGCAAAGCGTCAACTTATCGTCATGCTCTCAATCATTTATGCAAAGAACGATTGGTTAACCTTGCGATTACCTCTATGAATTCGTCCGTATCAATCGGTTTTGAGAGATGGGCTTGAAACCCTGTGTCCAAAGCGCGACGACGGTCTTCTACGCTGGTGAACGCTGTTACCGCAACCGCAGGAATGCCGCCACCTTGCTCTGGCGACAAAGTCCTTACCCTCCGCATCAACGAATAGCCATCCTCATCCGGCATGCCAATATCGGAAATCAACACATCTGGCAAGTTCTCTTTTTGCGCGCTCGATAAAATCGCATAGGCATGACTTGCAGAAGTTGCTTGCGTCACCAGCGCACCTTCTTGTCTCAACATAATGCTGGATATTTCCCGCGCGTCTGCATCATCATCGACAACCAGGACGCGCAAACCAGATAATGAATACTGGCGATTATTCATCAGGTTATCTTTTTTCAGAGCGCTCATCATTGAGATGGTAAGCATACCGGATGCTTTGGTTCTAAGCGGCAAACTCACCGTGAAAGTTGCGCCCAGCCCTTCGCCTCCGCTTTCTACACGTACCGTTCCGCCATGTAATTCAACAAGTTGTTTCACCAGAGACAGACCCAAGCCAAGCCCGCCGTACCGTCTGGTGCGCGAAATATCCGCCTGTTGGAAACGTTCAAAGATCGTTGGCAATAACTCTGCATTGATGCCCCGTCCGGTGTCGCGCACGATGACCTCCGCATTTTTCCCTGCGGTTTTTATGATCACTTCAATCAATCCGCTCTCCGGTGTAAATTTCACGGCATTCGACAGCAAGTTCCAGACCACTTGCTGTAAACGCGCTGAATCACCCAATACGTAGGTATCGTGCGTCTCTACACTTAAATTCAACGTTATGCCTTTGGCTTCGGCGGCCGGCAAAACGACATCAAGCGCCAATTGAATTACTCTCTCAAGATTGACCTTTTCCAGCTTGGTACGTATCTTGCCCGTCGCAATCATCGCCGAGTCAATCAAATCTTCCACCAAGCTGGCTTGCGTTTTCGTGCTGCGTTCAATGGTTTCAAGCCCATGTAGAAAGGTCTCTTTGTCAACTTCCTGGGAGCGCAAAATATTCACCCAACCCAGCACCGCATTGAGCGGCGTACGCAGTTCATGCGAAACCAGAGCGATGAATTCATCTTTTGCAAGATTGGCGCCTTCAGCCAAATCGCGCGCCTGTCGCTCTCTGAATAAAAGGTTCTCGCGCTCCTGCTCATTTACCTTCTGATGGGTGATGTCCATACAAACGCCCAGCCACCTCATGATCTTGCCCATCTCGTCGCGCAAAGGAACGGCGCGACCGCGAAACCAACGATACTCTCCCGTCGTACTGCGCAAGCGAAACTCGCCCTCAAAAGACTTGCCCGTTTCGACAGACTCTCTCCATCGCGTAGCCGTTGGCTCGACATCACCAGGATGCAAAACCTTGAACCATCCGAAGCCTCCTGCCTGCTCGGCAGATAAGCCCGTGTATTGGTAAAATTGTTGGTTGATAAAATCGTTGTTGCCATCAGGCAAAGTCGTGAAAAGAATTTCCGGCATCGCTTCAACGATCGCGCTGTAATGTGCGTTGCTATCGTGCAAAGCCTGACGCGCCATTTTCAACTCCGTCAGGTTGAAGGCAAAGAAGACGCCGGTCTCGCCGCGCCCATCAAACGAGACGCTGCTAATGATCACAGGGATGCGTCGGCCATCGCTCGCAATTACCTCTTTTTCATAAGGCGTACAAATCCCTAACTCCGTCAATTCCCGCCTGGCTTTCTGCTCAAGTTCTTGATACTCAGGCGGTGTCCATTCGACCGAGCTGAGTTGGCAATTCTCCAACTTTTGCATGGTACAACCGAGCATATTCAACATGGCATCGTTTGCTGCAAAGATGCCGCCCTCCCTGGTCCAAAGCGCCATAGGCATCATATTGCATTCAAAGAGTCTCTGGAATCTCGATTCGCTTCGCTGAGCGCCACTCTTTGCGAACCACTCTTTATCTAGCTCTTGATCTCTACTTTTTTGAACCCCTTGCATGGAAGCCTCAATTGCTTGCTGCAATTGCTCTGCGCACAGATGGTCTTTGCATAAAAATTCAGGTGCTCCGTATTTCAACTGCCGGGCTATGAGGTTTATGGTTTCGGCTGGCACCAGCAGCACAACTCCACAGGGGTGATGCGCTTCATCCTTTGTTAATTTGTTAATACATTCGGATGTTTCTGCCTCTGCCAATGAATAATCAAGCACCACACATTGCGGGTGAAGTTGGTTATATAAATCGTAGAGTTGTTCGCTACTGGCTGCTTCGATAATGGAAAAAGGATGCTCCGAAAAATTTTCGAGATAAGCTTTATAGGTCGCGCATTCTTCCGGAGAAGCTACCGCTATTAAGATTTTGATTAAGCTCCTATCCATACTGGCGATACTTTGCGTGAGGTGTGTAAAACTATTTCCAGTAACCGGTTTCCCATCTATTTTTATGTACTGTTGCATTATTTCATCGTTTCATCCGACATAATCGGGAGGAACTCTACATCTGTTATTATGAGTCATTCTATTAAATCATTTTGAGCATAACGTGGAAATGATACTGAAATGTCTAAGAAGCTGTTTTAAAAGTTATAGATTGAATGAATTTCCAGCACTTACAGGCAAGAAAC
>JANMSG010000432.1:0-3142 GCA_031389065.1 Acidobacteriota bacterium
CGTGGCTGGACAGCTCGTTACCTGCATAGGCGCAAACTCACCCGTCTGCCATTGATTTTTCACTCCTATGAATTGATGGTGGCTTTGTTTCTAGTGGCTCTGTTTTTACGTACACCTTTTTTGGTAGGCTTATTTGTGGGCTACCTGCTACATCTTGCGCTGGATCTTTACAGGCATGTTAACGAATTTCGCTCACTTTATTTCTATTCGATTATTTTCAGGATGGCTAGAGGATTCCGCCGTGACAGGTTGGTTAAATCCGAATATTTGTAAAAAGATTTCAAAAGCTTGATTCCGAAGAGTAATCTTTTATGAAGCAGTTTGTCATACACCAATCATATCGCCTATAATCCCGCTTCATCGTGACCGCGCCAATTAACAGACGTGACTTTCCCTTTGTAGCTTCTATCATTGCCTCTTTTATTTTCGGAGTCGCATCCTCTTGGCAACGATGGGGCAACCCGCTAGTGGACTGCGGACGAGAAATGAATCAGCCCTTGCGATTAGCAAACGGCGAGATGCTCTATTCCGAAGTACGCCACATTTACGGTCCTTTATCGCCATACATCAATGCTCTGCTTTATAGCATCTTCGGCGCATCGCTCAATGTTCTTTACGCCAGCGGCATCATCACTGCAATCATCATCCTTGCACTCTGTTATTGGCTGGCGCGTCAATTGATGAATCGCGCCGCCGCGACCGCTGCGACTCTGAGCGTAATGTGGCTATGTGCATTCAAACCGGCAGGCAATTACATCTTGCCTTACTCTTATTCCGCCTTGCACGGATGCGCCCTCGGGCTGGCAACCCTGGCTCTTTTAATCAAAGGAGTGGGTTGTAGGCAGCTGGCAGTTAGCAGTAGAGAAACAACCGTTGGCAGTCGGCAGTCAGCAGTAGATAGCACAGCAACAAAAGCAATCCATGAAACTGATATGACCGATGAATCAGCGTCATCGGAACCTTCATCAAGTCACTCCAACACCATTGCCGCCTCTCATTTGCCTACTGCCTACTGCCTACTGCCTACTGCTTACTACTTCCTCGCGGCAGGCGTTTTCGCGGCGTTCACCTTGCTGGCAAAAACCGAGATGGGGGTAGCTGCCCTGGCAACAGGATTCATCACCGCTGCTTTAATTGGTCATCCGAATTTGCGGAAGATTTTCTACTGGCTGGCTTTATTCCTTTTACCGGCGCTTGCCATCACGCTTTCTGTTTATGGCTATATTCTCTGGCGCGTCGGCTGGCATACCTTCACCTACGAAAGTTATCTGCTGCTGCAAAATGTGCCGCTTGAATTGGTTTATTTCAACAAACGTATGTCCGGATTTGATCGTCCGATGGAATCCCTGATGACCATATTCGGCACGCTGATACGAATCATCTTGTTATCGCTTGCCATCAGTGCTATCAGTAATTTATTTGCCAGAAGAGGCGGTAAGACGCAAAGCGTAAAGCCAATTACTCTGACCGAATCGGGAAGCGTAAAGCTTGCCTATCTCTGGATTTTGCTTTTACTATCTATTGCTCTGATGATCTTTTTATCTTTTGCAGGCATTATGAATTGGGACAACGGTCCGTATCTGGCGATGCCGATTTTGCTGGTCGGCTTGTTGATACCCGAAGGGAAGAATTACCTAAAGCAAATTTCACAAGACGGAGTTGCCAATCGGCAAACGCTTCTGCTCATCATCACAGGAACCTACGCGCTGGCGAGTCTGGCGCGTGTCATTTTGAGAGTTCGCAGCGGAGGTGCCTACAGCTCATATCTATTGCCCATATCTGTCATTCTCTTCACCTACATTTTGTCGGCTCAATACACGGACTTCATCAAAGACGGGCGGGCGCGTGTCTTTGCTCGCAACATTGTCATCGGGCTGATTTTGGCAGACGCCATTATCACTTCCGGCTTGCTGGCTTATCGTTATCAAACTCGCAATACCTATCCGATTGTCACCTCTCGTGGAACCATGTTAGCTGTTCCGGACTTAGGAGCAGCATTTGAGCAGGCCATCGCTTTCATCAACCAGGAAACAACACCCGGCGAAAGCGTCGCGGTAATGCCCGAAGGCACTTCTCTGCTCTTTTTCACCGACCGAAAGAATCCCTTACGCGAAGAGATCACGACACCTGGCTTTCTTGACCGCGCAGGTGAAGAACGCGCTATCAGGCAATTGACAGAGTCGAATACGCGCTGGATTTTAATTGCTAATCGCGCCACCTCGGAATTCGGAGCAACGATTTTCGGACGCCATTACTGCCAGCATTTGATGGAGTGGATCAACAGCAATTACCAGGAGCACACCGTTTTCAGTCCCATAGGAAACCAAAATTTACAAATCGGCGACAAAGTTTTCTTTATAAAAGCCTATCGAAAAAAGGCTTTTTAAGATTTCTATCTACGACCTTATTCAACAGGCGATTGATGATGCCCCTTTATGTTTAAACAAAACAATTGGCTGTTAGCGCATATTGAAAAGATTTTTATACAGATAAAAATGAGAACAAATAGATGCCATTTATTTTAAGTAAAGACGGACTAAATAAGGAGCAAATCTTGCTATGGCTTTTATTTTAAATAGAGACAGACCAAATAATTCACATGATGAATGGGAAGCAGGACAAGAGGCTTACGATCAATATCTTGAATCCATTAAAGACAAGCTACCCAAAGCGGCTTATGAGTTTGCAACGGCTACCAGGCAATCTAATCCTTCTGATCCTTATATTCACCTTACACCTACCGGTCTAGAAAGTCGTATGGCCCTACATGATGCTTGGCTTGAATCCATGACTATGAGTGAACCATCGCACGGTGATCGGTCACAGTATCGTTCCATAGATATAACCATTAAGTTACTAGGACCCTATCACGATGGACACATAGAACTTGTGTACAAAAATGTCAAAAGTTACTCAATGGTTGCGACCTTAATTAGTTGGGAAGCCGGGGAAGGACATGGGGATTGGATGTATGATGAGATTAGACTTTCTGAGCGCGGAAATGTTTTACATGAAATTGAATGGTCCAGAGGAAGCGATTGGCTTATAGAATTTAAAGATTTTGCTTATCAGTGGATACCTTTCAAATGAAGGTGCTCTTAGATATAGCTTTCCTAGATGATTTGTGGAGCAGGTGAGGTAG
>JANMSG010000447.1:0-2266 GCA_031389065.1 Acidobacteriota bacterium
GAAGAAAATCCTTGGTGTTCAATGCTCTAAGTCCTTCACAGAAAAATCCTTGAACAAGCTTTGTGTATTGATGTAAGTTTGCGGATTGTTTCGTTCCTGTTCTAGCTTACTTGGGCTAACAGCGGCCAAGATATCAGCAGACTTATAGCGCAGCATTATTTTTAATAGTGATGTCTATTTGCGTTGGCTCGGTCAAGACTTGATGAGCAGCCGTTTTAATAACCAAACGTGAGGGAGAACGCCTTCAAAAAACAGCAGGTCAAAAAAACAAAGAATCACGGATAGCAGAAATGCTCAAATCGTAGTTCAACAGAATTTCGGGGGATCATGTTTATGAATTTACTATCTTTCTCGGCCGCAACGGACGACTTCTTCTGGAGTCAGATCATGATTTACGGCTGCCTGCTGGCAGGCGTTTACTTCTCCGTGATCATGAAGTTCCCGCAAGTCCGCCTCATCAAGGACATGGTTGGCCAACTCTTCAGCGGTCAATCATCCGCCTCCGGTGTCTCTTCGTTCCAGGGTTTTGCCATGGCGCTCGGCGGCCGGGTCGGAACCGGCAACATCACCGGCGTCGCTTCCGCGATCTTCTTCGGCGGCCCCGGTGCCGTGTTCTGGATGTGGGCCATTGCCTTCCTCGGCGCTGGTTCGGCCTATATTGAATCCGCGCTGTCGCAAGTGTGGAAAGAAGAGGTTCACGGCGAATATCGCGGTGGCCCGGCGTACTACATCGAGAAAGGTCTTAAAAGCCGTCCTCTGGGCATCGCCTTTGCGCTGCTTACCATCTTCGGCTGTGGACTCGCGCTTCCCGGTATCCAGACCAACGCCTTTGCGCAAGCGGCCAGTCATTCGTTAGGCATGTCGGCTTGGGTGGCGGGGCTGTGCTACACCGCCCTGACGGCCTATGTCATCTTCGGTGGTGGCCGGCGGATCGCCAAAGCCGCAGAAATGATCGTTCCCTTCATGGCGATTGCCTACTGCCTCCTGGCGGCCATAATCCTTTTTGCCAACGCCGACAAGATCGTCGGAATCTTCCAGCTGATCTTCAGCTGTGCGTTCAACATGAACGCCGCTTATGGTGCGGTTTTCGGTCTGGCGATTCAGTGGGGCGTCAAGCGTGGCATCTTCTCCAATGAAGCCGGTCAAGGTACGGGCGCACAAGCTTCCGGTGCGGCCGAAGTCTCCCATCCGGCCAAGCAAGGTCTGGTGCAAGCCTTCTCCGTTTACGTGGATACGCTCTTCGTGTGTACGGCGACCGCCATCATGATCCTGGCCACCAACGCATTCAACGTGGCTGACCCGGCAAAACAAGGCGGCTTCCTCACCGAGTTCCTACCGGGTGTTGAGAAGTCCAACTTCACGCAGGTTGCAGTTGACGCCGTTCTGCCCGGGTATGGCGGCGCTTTTGTGGCCATCGCCTTGTTCTTCTTCACCTTTACCACGGTTCTGGCGTACGCCTTCTACACGGATTCCAGCATTGGTTACCTGTTCAAGAAAGATACCAGCGGCCCCGGCTACAAGTACGGCATCCTGCTGACGCGACTGGCGATTGTGGCCATGACCTTCATCGGTGCGGTCAGTTCGGTTGACGTGGTCTGGAACTTCGGTTCCGCCGCCGTCGGCGCCATGGCCTGGTTCAACATCATCGTCATCGTCCTGCTGACCAAGCCCGGCATTGCTACCCTGAAGGACTACGAAGCGCAGAAGAAGCTGGGACTTGATCCGGTCTTCATTCCTTCACGCTGTGGCATCAAGGGTGCGGAGCTGTGGGATAGCATCATTCCCAGGACCTATGCCAAAGAGCTGGCTGCTTTTCACGCAAAAACGGGAACCCGCGGCAAAGATGCCAAAGCAGAGGGCGGGGATTTGAACGATCTTGCTGCCGTCAAAGCAAAAGTATAAAACCGGCAGCCAATACGCTGGCTAGGAATGGAGGCTCTTTGGGAAACCGGAGGGCCTTTTTTTACGTTTCACGAGCTGTCATTCAAAGGTATCTGGCCTGTTTTTAGTATTAGAAAAACTAATCAAACAATAAAGTATTTAATATGTCTATTATTTTCAGATGACTTCGATAAAACTGGTTGCTTCGCAATTCTTTTCAACCAGACGGAGGATGTATCCATGAAAATCGGTGTGCCAAAGGAAATAAAAAACCACGAATATCGTGTTGGTCTGACCCCGGCCAGCGTTCGCGAACTGACCTCGCGCGGTCACAGTGTACTCGTGCAAAGGGGCGCTGGTGACGCCATCGGACTGACCAATGAGC
>JANMSG010000470.1:0-2140 GCA_031389065.1 Acidobacteriota bacterium
CGGCGTAGATATGGTAAGACGAAAGGGTAACATCGGGGTACCTCCTATGGTTTTTGGAATACAGTGAAACTATGGAGATACCCCGATTGAATCCTTAATTTCAAGTGATTCTCAGAAATTCTTTTTCATGAGGTCTATAGAACCATAACGAGGCAACCTGTCCGACAAGTGGCTTATAACGAGACTGTAGGCGAATTTCTATCTTAACTCAAGGACTAATTTATGACCAAATTAGCGCGCACCCTCGGCTTTCGTGATTTGCTCTTCCTGGTTATTGGTTCGGTAATCGGCTCCGGCATTTTTCTCTCGCCCGGCGGAGTCCTTAATGAAGTTGACGCTAAAATTGTTCCCGCTATGCTGGTTTGGTTGATTGGCGGCGTGTTGTCTTTATTAGGCGCATTGACTTATGGCGAGTTGAGCGCGACGAACCCGGCGGCGGGCGGACTCTACATCTATATACGCGATTCGTTTGGTCGCTTGCCAGCCTTTCTTTTCGGTTGGACATTTTTCTTCGTCATCACCAGCGGCACAGTAGCCGCGCTCGCTGTCGCTTTCACTACCTACCTCAAAGAGCTTGTGCCGCTGACGGATACCATGTCGAATGTGGTCGCCGTTTTGATCATTGCCGTGATGATGGTTGTCAATGTGCGCGGCACACAACAAAGCGCCAGGCTCAATAACCTCACGACAGCCATCAAAGTTACTGCGCTTCTGGTGATGAGCGTTGTGTTGTTGTGGCTGGGGCGCAATTTTAATGTCACAGGCGACACCTTGATGCCGACAACGATTGACGGGAAACTGGCTTCGGGTTTCGGACTGGCAATGATCGGCGTGTTGTGGGCTTATGAAGGATGGCAATATGCTACCTTCAGCGCCGGCGAAGCCATCAGTCCGCAACGCAATTTTCCGCGCGCTTTTTTGTTAGGCACGCTTGCCTTGATAGCGATTTACCTGCTTGCGAACTTTGCTTATCTGGCGGCGCTCGGCGCCAATGTTTCGGCAAAGTCGGACAGCATAGCCGCCACTGCTGTTGGCGCGGTTGTCGGAGGCAAGGCGGCGAAATTGGTTTCGGTGGCGATTTTGATTTCCATCTTCAGCGCCGCAAACAGCACCTTCTTGACAGCACCGCGAGTCTATTACGCGATGGCTTATGATGGTCTGTTCTTTCAAAAGCTTGCAGAGGTGCATCCGCGCTACGGCACGCCCGCCGTTGCCATCATCGCCAGTTCCGTCTGGTCTGCAATACTTGCCTGGTCAGGCACTTTCGAAGTTTTGACTTCTTACGTGGTTTCGATTGGCTGGGCTTTTTACGGCTTGGCTGCCGCAAGCATCTTCGTATATCGAAAAAAATATCCTGAGGCTTCGACGCGAAGCTACAGCGTGCCGTTTTATCCGGTCACTCCTATTTTGTTTATCCTTGCCGCCGCTGCGCTCGTCATCAATACGACTTGGGCGCAACCGCTCAACTCTGCAAAAGGTATAGGCATTGTTTTATTAGGCATTCCCGCGTATTTTATCTGGAGTTCGCGTTTGAGAAAGGTTGAGTGAACACCAACGTAAGCATTCGCGTATCACCTGACAAAGCCAAAAGAGAAAGTAGCTATGACAAATATCATTCAGGTTGAAACAAACCTTGATATACAAAACGCTCGCTTGTTGTTTCAAGAGTATGCTGCCTCTTTAGGCTTTGACCTGAGCTTTCAAAACTTTGATGAAGAGTTAGCCAATTTACCCGGCGATTACGCGCCGCCTGATGGATGCTTGTTGTTAGGTATGATTGATGAAAACGCTGCCGGATGCGTTGCGTTGAGAAAATTGGCAGAGGGTCTGTGCGAGATGAAACGCCTATATATCAAGCCTGCATACAGAAGTTTGCGTCTGGGCAGGACTTTGGCAGAAGCAATTATCGAAGAGGCAAAAAAGCGACACTATTCGGCTATGCGTCTGGACACGATTCCGTCCATGGAGCAAGCCCAAGCATTGTACCGTTCGTTGGGGTTCAAGGAGATTTCTACATACCGCTACAACCCTGTTGAAGGAACCGTCTTTATGGAGTTAAATTTGATTGAACAATAATTTAATTAGGACTTACGCAAGAAATGTACAGGTAAACTGCTCCGGTCTGCTGCCGCCGCCTTGG
>JANMSG010000540.1:0-3344 GCA_031389065.1 Acidobacteriota bacterium
TTGCGGCTCGCGGCGTGACGCTGGGCTGCGGTGGCGGCAACTACTGCCCTGATGCCGTGGTGACCCGCGAGCAGATGGCGGCATTCATCATCCGCGGTTTAGGCGAATTCAACCCGCCGACGCCAGGTTCGCAGCGCTTCACAGATGTGCCGCCGACGAATCCCTTCTATAACTTCATTGATCGGATGGCGGTCCTAACCATCACCTTAGGATGTAGCGGCAGCAATTATTGTCCGACCACTTCGGTAACCCGCGAGCAGATGTCGGCATTTTTGATGCGCGCCAAAGGTGAATTTGCGCCGCCGACACCACCGACTCAGCGCTTCAATGATGTGCCGTCAACGAATGCGTTCTATAATTTTATCGATCGGCTGGCGGTGTTAAATATTACCCAAGGCTGTTCGACGACGCCGCCCTTGTACTGTCCGACAGGGTTGGTTACGAGAGCCGAAATGGCAGCTTTTCTAGTAAGGGCATTTAATCTTTAGGATTGTTGATTAAATAGATTGTGTAACCTTGTACGGGCGACCTTCTGTGGTCGCCCGTACAGTGCATTTTAAAACCACTCAAGAGATGTGCAGGTTATTTAATCCACAATCCTCAGAGGCTTTGCACAAAAAATCCTAAACCACAGCTTTGCAAAAAAAAAGGAATAGATGTTCAATCTTAGACAGACATGGACTCTGTGAACTGGTATATCTATTACTGACTCAACTAGATTAAGGGTTCTTTTGAAAGTTGAATTTTTGCACAAAAAGTAGATCAAAAATCGGATTTTATATGCAAAGCTAACTTTAGGTAAGGAGCCAGAAAGAAGGACGACAGTTGATATTGCTTAACCAATCTGTCTGAGGCAGAATTAAAGAGACTGGTCGGCGAATAAGATAGCGGAGGCTTCGAAGATTGAAATCAAAATCTCCGCACAATAAATTGAGATTGCTATCGTACCCTTTACGACCTAAGAGCGAAGAAAGGGTTTGTTTCCTCACCAACAAGCCTAATGAATAAATCACCCGGTTCAGACTGCCTCACCCAGTAGACCATTCAGCCAAAGAGACTTGAGTTTAATTTCGTCACTTTGGCATTGCGATTGCTCATTGAGATCATTGATAAACCAACCAAGTAGGAGGAAAAATCCCATGAAAAAACTGAGTGTAATGGCGCTCTGCTGCTTAGCGATTTTCGCGTCGAGCCTCACAACCCTGGATACTGTTAAAGCGCAAGCTGGTCCCAGCGCAGTTACAGCTTTTCAACTTCAACCCGTAGTCACTACGGGCCTCACTTCTCCGGTATTCGTCACGAACGCTCGCGATGGCAGTAACCGACTCTTTATCGTCGAGCGAGGCGGCATAATCAAAGTGCTGCAACCCGGGCAAACTACGCCTACAGAGTTCCTCAATATCACGACAAGAGTGTTGTCGTCAGGAGGCGAGCAGGGACTGTTGGGACTTGCTTTTCACCCGCAATATAAAATTAATGGCAGATTCTTCGTTTACTACACGCGCCAGACAGATGGCGCAATCGTTATCGCCGAATACCATGCCTCAAGCGCAGACCCGAACGTGGCAGATACAACGGAAACGGTGATTCTAGGACCAATTCCTCATCCGGTTGAAAATAATCACAACGGTGGGATGATAGCCTTCGGGCTCGATGGGTTCCTTTATGCAGGGACGGGCGATGGAGGTTCAGGCAATGATCCTCCAAATAATGGGCAGAACATCAATGCTCTGCTGGGCAAGGTTCTGCGAATAGACATTGATCATCCAAACGGCTTGGTTCCTTATTCATCACCTCCGTCGAATCCGTTTGTCGGTATCGCCGGAGCCGATGAAATCTTTGCCTATGGCTTTCGCAACCCCTGGCGATTTTCATTTGATCGCCTCACGGGCCAACTTTACCTTGGAGATGTGGGACAGAGCGCGCGGGAAGAGATTGATATCGTCACGCTTGGCGGCAACTATGGTTGGCGCATCATGGAAGGCACCATATGCAATCCGGCTTTCAACGGTGGCGTTTGTACTCCTCCGTCTGGTCACATTCCTCCGATCGCTGAATATGACCAGGCAGGGCCACGCTGCGCCATAACCGGAGGCTACGTTTACCGTGGGCCGATCTCGACCTTGCCTGCGGGAACCTATGTCTACGCTGATTTTTGCACGGGCGAGATTTTCTCTCTGGCAGGCGGAGTGCAGACCCTGTTGTTGGACACTTCCAGGCTCATTTCATCGTTTGGCGAAGACGAAGCGGGAGAGCTCTATGTTGTAGGACTCGGGGGCACTGTAGAACGTATAGTAAATCCTGATGCGACATGCGCGTTTTTCCTCTCTTCGTTAAGCCAGAGTTTCCCAGCAGCAGCGGGTTCCGGTTCCGTTACGGTGACAACTCCAAGCGTCTGCAACTGGACAGCCGTCAGCAACGACTCCTGGATCACCATTACTTCAGGCGGTAGTGGTACTGGCGTTGGTGCCGTGCAATTTAGCGTTGCAGCCAATGGCACCGGGGCGACCCGCAGCGGTACCATAACCATCGCCGGACAGACCTTCACGGTTTTTCAAGGTCTCGCCTTTACAGACGTAGCGGAAGGCTCGCCCTTCTATAGAGACATCGGCAAACTCGCGGCTCGCGGCGTGACGCTGGGCTGTAACGGCAGCAACTACTGCCCGGATCAGGTGGTAACGCGCGAGCAGATGGCGGCCTTCATCATTCGAGCCCTGGGAGAATTCAACCCGCCGACTCCTGCTATGCAGCGCTTCTTGGATGTGCCGCCCTCGAATCCGTTCTATAACTTCATCGATCGGATGGCGGTCTTAAACATCACTTTAGGCTGTGACGCCAACAATTATTGTCCGACCGCATCAGTAACCAGAGAGCAGATGGCTGCCTTTTTGCTGCGCGCCAAAGGCGAACCCAATCCGCCACTGCCGCCCAGCCAACGATTCAATGATGTGCCGCCCTCGAATCCATTTTATAACTTCATTGATCGGATGGCGGTATTAAGCATCACCCTGGGATGCTCGGCAAATCCGCCGTTGTATTGCCCTACGGGGGAAGTAACGAGAGCCCAAATGGCGGCATTTCTGGTGCGCGCCTTTAACCTCTAAGAAGGAACTGGAAAGCGCGACGAGGGAAGCGCTGAGGTCTTAGGGAAGCAGAAAGTAATACACAGCGTTGAGAAGCGCGCGCGAACCTGGCGCTTAGCGCGCGCTTCTCAACGGTAAATATGGGTTTTATTTTCTTCCTCTTCCCTAAAGCGTAGTGTCCTAAAGTTGTGGTGTTATGTGAGAACCCGCGAAGCGGGTGAAAGCATAAAGCCCAGCCTGTAAGGGCTGGGTATGGTGAGC
>JANMSG010000542.1:0-2823 GCA_031389065.1 Acidobacteriota bacterium
TCTGACTGCTGATTTCTGACTCCTGACTCCTGACCTTTTGCCTTTTGCGTTCTTGTGAAGCCTTTTGCCTTCTCAGAGGTTTCTGGTTCGATGAAGAACTTGCGGCAGGCGTCGCGGTTGTCCATGAAGGTCGAGATTGCAGGGATGACGCTTAAGCCCTGGTCTTCGATAGAACGAATCAGAGTATCGTAATGAAGGCGTGCGTCGCTGATAATTTGCGGACGCATCAACAGCAAGCCTATGGTCTTGTCACGCTCAAGCTTTTGCTTGCGCCTGGCTTCGTACCATTTTTGATACGCCTCGAATGAGTCAAAAAGTTTCGTTGCATCCGGGTGATAGATACCTACGGAGGGCATGGTTTCCGGCGCATCAATGGTTATCTTTTTGAACAACTTTTGTGATTCTTGACACCTGACTCCTGACTCCTGACTCTTGACTCCTGCATAGTGCTTGATTGCATAAAGCAACATTGAGCGGATGTTTTTCGGCGTTGGTTGAAGAAAATAGCAGAAGAGATAAAGGTAATTTTTTATGTCCCGAACTTTGCCGGCGCTTGGGATGAATTTCAAAATGAGTGGCAGTTTATTGATGAGTTTTACATATTGCCCGTGATTGGCACGCTTGGGTTTGTCGCTTGCTGAAGCTTGAAGAAGGTCTTTCGATGTACTTTTGTGAGTGCCGTTTCGCCGATCTGCATCTTTCGAGTTTCGCCCTTTGAAGGTGTCGCTCATCCAGGAACCCAGTTTGCGAACGATACTTTGACTTGAGGCTTCTTTGCCTTTTCCTTCATCGGTGGGCGATTTCATCAAGGTGTTGAAATCGAGTTTACCCATGTGCGTGAGCCGCATCAAATCGGGCATACAATTGAAGGCGATGATGGTTTGTTTGCCGTTGCCTTGCAATTCAGAAGCAATGTGCCTGGCGTTTTCGTCATCGGTTACGTGAATGATGAAGGCGATTTCTGATTCTGCAAGGTCGCGTTTTGCCGCAAGCCATTCTTCTTGCGTGAACGCTGCGCCGCAGTTGTGCGTTGCGACCTGCAAATCCAACTTGTATTGACGGACGATTTCCGCCTCCGCTTTTTTGAGCGGCGAGAGTAAACTTGCGCCGACATATAAGACTGTGATTTTCATAGGCTCGCAGATGCTCGCGCCAAGTATATCAGCACGGTGCGCAAATGTTACAACCCCTGTCCTGGCATTTTACAGTTCTCTGGGAGCGCAGGCATTCTTGTCTGCGCTCCCGGAAGGATAACTTGATTCTTGAACTGAATGCGAAAGTCTTAGAGCGTGGTTGAGATCGTAATGAGCAGGTTTGCGTTGGTGCGGGTCAGGGACAATCCGATTTGTACTTTCACGAGCTTTCGATACTGTTTGAGCGCCTTGGTTTTGCGATTGAGGTTGCCGCTTGCTTCGGCCGCTTCAGCCTCATCGAGCTTTGCAGTCATTGCCAACAAAATGGTGTTACTGGTGCCGTCGGCAACGGAGATTTGCGTCAAACTTCTAAGTCCCTCGTAAGAAAACAGCAAGTCATCGCCATTAAAAACCGGTGTTATACCGATCCGAACTGCCTGACGATCCTGCTCGCTGAGGCTGTCCAACTTCAAACCTACGAACACGCCACCGATGAATGCTTGTAGAGGCCCCTTCAGCGCTTGATCATCAAAAGTTGTATTGGTAAAGCTGTTGATCTCCTGAACGCTCACCTCGCCGTCGCGATTGGTGTCAATCGTGTTGAAGACAGTAGTATGTGTAGCGGGGGACTCTGTGTACTCGCGCACCTGAGCGGTCGCGTTTGGGTCAAGCGAGATCAACTGGACCGCTGTTGCTGCGCCATTCGCCATGATGTTATCGAAGGCTTGCTGTCGGGCCGCGTCCGCGCCTGGGGTGCTCTCTCTTGTGACCATAAAATTCGGGCCAATCGTCAACGTATAGCTGCCAGTGATGCCTGGATATTCAGGTTCCGCTGTGATCTGAAAATCGCTCTCCCTATACGCCAGGATAATGTTGTAGCCGCCTATCCTACCGCTTGCCAGTTGCGGGGTGAGTGAGCACGAGCCAGGGTTTGCTGCGCAGTATTGAGCCAGGTCACTAAGCTTATCGGGATAGGAACCCATGCGATTTAAATATTCGTTTGAAGCTACCATCAACATCCTTAGATTTTCTTCGGCTTTGACGGCCGCATACTCTTCCCGCGTTCGTTGAATCACCGGAAGAAGAAGCCCTATCAGAACTGCAATGATCGCAATGGCAGTAAGCAGTTCGATCAGTGTGAAGCCTTGGCAATTCTTGCTTGTGCTGCGGTTTCTTACCGCCGTATTCAAGGCTTTGATAGTCATTTGATTAAATCTGTTCATAGCTTTCTCCTATGAAGCCCTCTATAACGGGAGGGTTCAAGAATTCATTGTGTTCGATGATCTAGATGAGCGGCACACCAAGATGCCGAGTTAAGCGGGAAGTCAAATTGTGTAATGTTTGTATTATCGGAATTGCGTTACCCGCCGCCCAGTAGATCGATGGCGAAATCAGCGGAAAGGTATTGTGGACGTGTACAACGTCGGGTCGGAAAGACTGAGTGATTGCGCGGATCTCAGCGGCGCTTTGCCGCGACCAAAGCGCATCCATAAGTAGCGAAATCCCACCGCCCGATGCGATCGACCGATTGTCTTTTAAGAAGAGGTGAACTTCGTGTCCGCGGTTTCGCAGCAATTCAATTTCCTCCTCCACAACACGATCTTCGCCGCCGCGCTGCTGATATGCGTTGTGCACGACTAGCACCCGACTGGGTTCGCGACAGGATGATATGGCGGAATTACGATTCACA
>JANMSG010000171.1:0-7544 GCA_031389065.1 Acidobacteriota bacterium
CTTCCGAGCGTGCAGTCACAAGCGTTGCCAAATCGAGCGCGAAAGAGATGAAGCGTTCTTCGTTTGGTTTCAGTCTGTCGAGCAAGGTTTCGCCTGCGTAAGCGTTGCTGTCTAGGACCGTGAGCGAACCGCCTTCGAGCGTCAGCGGCGAGTTGTTTTTCAGACGCAAGCCGCTCAGGGGTCTGTCGTTTCGCGTTGCCTGGTTGTAGATAGAGACGCGCTCGCCTTCCATACGGGTCTGCAAAATCGGAATCAATGCCGAACGGTCACGGCGAACGGTCACGGGTTGCTCTATACGATATTCAAAGAGGTCGCCGACTGCGCTACCGGTTGCGGCAGTTTTCACGCCGGAATCTTCGCTGGCGATTAAATCGCTGATGCTGGTGGTTGGCTCAGGAGACGTTGGCGGCGGGGGTGGTTCGCCCACACCTACGCCTCTGGCAATTCCGCCGTGTACGCCACCTACAACACCTCCGGGAACTCCGCCCGGTACGCCTCCGGGAACGCCTCCGGGAACTCCGCCCTCCACGCCGCCATTAGAAGCCATACTCGCTGGCTCATAAACTTGCGGGGTAAGTTGCAAATCTTCAGGGATAGGAATGACAGGGCGATACCGGTAGAGGGGTTGCTGAATCGGTTGAATGAAAGAGATGGGTGTCCCTGAAACGAGCGAAAGCGAAACCTCCGTCCAATCTTCATCGCCTACGTTGTCAACAATCGCCCAGCCTTGAAAGAAGGGCTTGCCCGTAGCGTCAAGCACTATGCGATAGGTCGTCTTCCAAATCGGCGCGGCAACCACATAGCTGACCAACATTTCGCGTGCTCCTGAACCATCGGAAGTGATGGTGATGGTCTTGGCATCGCGGCGACGCGCCGATGCCGAAGCATCTGCAAACTCTTTAATGTCGTGGCGCGCCCCTTCATCTAACAACTTTACGGAGCGCACCTCATCGAGATTGAATTTAGAAATCTCGCCGTTTTCTGTGGCGATGACGAGCGAGTGAATAATCACTGGCGGCTTGTTTGCGTCTATCTGCGACGTGCGCTCTTCAACGGTGAGAATCACGCCTGTGGTCGTGCGATTGGCCGTGGCGACGGTGACGCGAGCGCCTTGGAGTTGACGCAGGACGCCGACAAAACCGCTGCCACCTTCGCTGTTTGCCTGCTCCTCGTCATCCTCTTTTCCTTGAATCTTTGTGCCTGCTTGAATCGAGAAAGGAATCTCTGCTAATCGCGCAGAAGGCGGCGCCGAAGAATTATAGCTTACGGCGCCGATTTGTCCTTTGCCCAGATCGAGTACGACCATTGATTTCAACACATCATCAACCTGCGATTGTTTGAAGGGCAGGCTGATTTCCGCTTGCCCGTTAATGGGTCCGCGGCGCTCGAAATAAGCTACGCCGTTGCTGTAAAGGACAACGCGGCGAATCGGCAAGGTAGGCTTTTGTGGTTGCGCGGTTTTGGCTTTCTGCGTGGCCGGTTGAGGGCGTCGTGATTTAATGGTTTGCGCTTGAGCTTGAGCCAAAAGCAGAACGAGACTCAAAAGAGTCGCTGAATGCTTCATGAAAATTATCCTCCTGAAAAATGCTTGGCGGTAATGCGTGCGTACGAAAAGCCTCGTCAATATTGCTCGAATCGTGTGACCGTATTATTTGACACCGACACACAGCTTTTGGTTCCGTAACTATTCATAAAGAGGTGGGACACCACGACAGACCCTTTGCGGATTGCTTGCGCCATCCTACCTTAACAGGGAGGCTGATTTTCTGTAACATCTTGGCTGACGCATTCACACAGACAGGAGCACGCAATGATTTTTGATAAGAGAGTATCGCTGTTTTTCTTTTCGCTGATTTTCATCGCGATCATTTTTATTCAGGTCGAATCGCAGACTTTTGCGCCAACCGGAGAGCGCGAGCAAAGGCAGGCAGCATCACACAAAGAGCCAGAGCCTGACGATGTAGACCTGTTGAAAATCAAAGTCGGGCAATTGCAAGCGCTCGTCGAACAACAACAGAGTGCGCTCGCTGAAATGGATAGACGGGTCAAGAAGCTTGAAGAGAAAAATCAAGCTAGCACTTCAAACAAGAAAGAATCTTCGCAATAGCTAAACTTGTTGTTTGCGACGCCTGAAAAAACAGCTGACCAAAAATATATGAAGATGAGAAGCGCGTAAAAATTCAAAGGCTTTCCTCAACAGGCAACATGGTTTCTTATTGAAAGATGAATAAAGAGATGATAAATAAACGAATCTTAATCACCGGCGCATCCAGCGGTATAGGGCGCGCTACGGCTGAAGTTTTTTTGCAGGCGGGCGCAAGTGTCGCGCTCGCAGGCAGGCGCGAAGAAGCTCTGAAAGAGGTCATGGCGTCTACGTCCGACGGCAAAGCATTTCTTATCGCTGCCGATTTGTCGGACGAAAAACAGAGCCAGTCTTGCATGGCTCAAGCCATCGAAATGATGGGCGGACTCGATGTATTAGTGAACTCCGCAGGCATCTTAAAAAGCGGCAACATCGAAGCGACATCGCTTGAGTTGTGGGACGAGATGATGAACATCAACGTGCGCTCGGTCTTTCATTTGATGAAACTTGCAACACCGCATCTTGAACAGACGAAAGGTAACATCGTCAATGTGTCCAGTGTGACAGGCTTGCGCTCGTTTCCGGGCGTGTTGGCTTATTGCGTCAGCAAAGCCGCCGTTGACCAACTGACCCGATGTGCGGCATTGGAGCTTGCGCCAAAAGGCATTCGCGTCAACGCTGTGAATCCGGGCGTAGTTGTCAGTGGGCTGCATCGTTCCGGCGGCATGACAGATGAAAACTACGCGGCATTTTTAGAACACGGTAAAACCACGCATCCGTTGGGGCGTGTCGGGCAACCCTCTGAAGTTGCCGATTTAATTTACTTTCTGGCTTCTGACAAAGCGGCTTGGATTACCGGCGAAACCGTCAGCATAGACGGAGGGCGCGCGCTGACTTGCGCTCGTTAAGCGGTAGCCGGTGGTCAGTGGTCGGTAGTCAGTATATTTGTTTTGAAGTAGATTCCAGGTTTATTAACAAATCATAAATTACTGCGAACTCTAAGTGTTTCTGGATACCGACTACCGACTACCGACCACTGACCGCTAAGGAAAGGCAACTGACAAGCGTCGCGGTTTTCAGTATAGTATCCGGGAACGCTATGAAAACCATTTTACGGGGGAATGAAGGTGAATAGAATCAAGTTTGCAATCGCAATATTTTTTGTCGCAAGTGTGCTGGTCGGCTTGTCCGGCAAGGCTTCTGCTTTTCCGCCTTTTGTTGGCAAAGCAAAAAAGTTCGGCGCAAAAGACTGCACATTTTGTCACGTTGATCCGCTGGGAGGCCCGCCCTGGAATGATCGCGGCAAATGGCTCGTTGAAGAAAAAAACCGACGCAATGCCGACGCCATTGATGTGGAATGGCTGGCTGATTATAAACCGGGGGGCGGCAAACCAAATTCCGCGGCAAAGCCCGCTGAAAATAAACCCGCTGCGAGTTCTTCAACTTCTTCCGGCGCAAGCAATGTTGAAGCAGATCTGTTGAAGCTCGAACGCGAATGGCTCGATGCCTATATGAAACGCGATGTTGCCGCGTTGGAGCGCATAGAGGCTGATGATTTCAGCATCACCTATTCAACCGGCGACAGCAGAACGAAAGCTCAGGAATTAGCGCATCTGAAGTCAAATTCTGATGGCGAAGGCACTTTCAAACTCAGCACAGAAGATACGAAAGTTCGCGTTTATGGGGACACAACCGTCTTGACAGGCACATTGATTCAGCAGCGGGTGGACAACGGCAAAGAGATAAACCTGCGTGTGCGTTACACAAATGTCTGGGTCAAACGCAACGGGCGCTGGCAAGTCGTTGCCGTACAGTTTACGAAAATGCCTGACCAGGCGACAAGCAAACCTCAAGAAACGCAGGCGAAAAAAGTTGACCCGAAAATTTATGACACCTACGTTGGCGAGTACGAAACGCCCATTTTCGTTATCGCGATGACCAAGGAAGGCGACAAACTCTTTGGCAGACCACAAGGCGACAGCAAAGAGGAATTAGTGCCTGAAACAGAGACCCGTTTCAAAGTCACAAACGTCAATGCCATTGTAACGTTTGTTAAAGATGCCGAAGGCAAAATCACAGGCATAGAAGTTGAATTGAACGGTCAAAAAGTCCAGGGTAAAAAGATTAAGTAATTTTTGTAGATCCAATCATGCTCTACATAATTCGTCAGTCGTCTTTGAAGACGAAAGGGGGCAAACCATGTCCGCAGGCACAAAAATTCAAGGTATAGATGTTTCTCACTTTCAAGGCACTGTGAATTGGCAGGAAGTAAAGCAAGCCGGTATGAGATTCGCTATTGCGAAAGCGACCGAAGGGCAAAACACGGTTGACTCCCAATTTAAAAATAACTGGCAAAATATCAAAGCCGCAGGGCTTTTGCGCGGCGCTTATCACTTCTTTGATGCGGGAATAGATGGAACGGCGCAAGCCAATCATTTTCTGCAAAACGCACAGATTGAACCCGACGATCTGCCGCCGGTGATTGACGTCGAAGCGGCGGCGCAAGCCAGCAATGCTTTGATTCTTCAAGAGGTGCAGAATTGGCTCGACACCGTAGAGCAAGCCTTGCATCGCCGCCCGATGATTTACACGACGGCTTCATTTTGGAACAGCCATTTGAATCATACATTCGGTGCATATCCTTTGTGGATTGCTGAATATGGCGTTTCAGTTCCGAAGATTCCTGTCGGTTGGAGCAACTGGCAATTCTGGCAATACTCGCAATCCGGCAAAGTCAGCGGCGTCAGCGGCAGCGTTGATATGGATTACTTCAACGGATCTTACGACGATTTGCTCGCTTTCTTGCAGATTGCCGAACCGCAGTCTAATTCGGATGCTTCTGCCGGTAGTGTGACAACGGGCGACACGCCTACTATGAGCGGCGGGACAAATAACGAGACCGCCGCTGCTTCTACAAATAGCGAATCTGCATCAGCGACTACCTACACGGTCAAATCAGGCGATACGCTCGGCGGCATAGCTGCACACCATGGCATATCTGCGAATGAATTGGCACAGGCGAATCATATTTCAGACCCCAATAAAATTTATGTCGGACAGGTGTTAACGATTCCTTAGAGCTACAGAGAGTAAGCTGTAAGGTCATACATTGAATAGGGACGCCGCGCAAACCCACTGAATGATTGAACAGTGCCTCTTACGCGGCGTCCCTGCAATTTCTAGTCAGCCTCCGTCGTTCCATACGCCCGCTTTTGCTGTAACTATTATGGATTTTGCCAACGTGTTCCCTTTTGGCGCAGCCTTATTCTTGTCAGTAGCAACATTACAATTTGGTAAGCAGCAATGATGACAGAATACGCCTTGAACCAAGGCACAACAAACGCCACAAACAGTTTCATCGCCTGATATTCGTAGGAGAACTCTTCCGTAGCTACATCAGTAGCCTCAGTTGGGTTAACCAACACACGATATGGCCACACCGCAAATAGACCAGAGGCTAGTCCTGCCAGGCCGAGTAATGAAATACACAGTGCTTCATATGCAACCGCCTTTTTCCGCAGGCGTAAGGCTGTCACTGCAATTGCGAGCGAGATGAGAAGGACGGTGAGCGAAGGCATCTTCATCGTGGTTGCCACTAGTTCAAGATCGTCAAATCTCAACAAACTCATGTTGATCCTTCTATTTAACAGCGAGATTTTCGCCGCTCAGGAATTTCATCAAGGCTGAGTTGAACTCTGCCGCTTTTTCCATCTGCGGAACGTGACCGCATTTATCGAAGATGAGAAGTTGCGAGCCTTTGATGTCTTGCTTGAATCTCTCTCCCATCGCAAGCGGCGTAAGCAAGTCCTCGCGTCCCCAAACCAGCAAGGTCGGCTGTTTAATTTTATCGAGTTTGCCATCAAGCACATCTTCACCGCGCAAAATGGATTCGATGAATTTCTGAATGGTGTAGCCATCGCCTGTCTGCATCTTTTTCGCAAAAAACATATCAACCACCCCGTCGTTGGCAAACATTTTCTTGTCGTAAAAAATTACGGACAGCACTTGCTTCACGCCTTCGCGGGTCGAAGGATTCAGCACATTAAAAGTTCGCGGGTCTGTGTCTTTCGGAACGGCATACCCGGCAGCGTCAACCAACACGAGCTTGTCAACTTTTTCAGGATATGCCAGAGCAAAAGCTGCGGCAGTAAATCCGCCCAATGAATTGCCAACGAGCGAAGCGCGCTCAACCTTCAATTCTTTGAGCAAGCCGTTTAAGAAATCAACCAGCGTGCCTACGCGATAGTTGATGAAAGGCTTGTCCGATTTTCCGAAGCCAATTTGATCGGGCACGATGACGCGATACTTTGCAGCAAGCGGCGCGATGTTTGAAGCCCAACTGGAACCGTCCGCGCCGAGTCCGTGAAGCAAGACGACAACGGGGCCGCTGCCCGCTTCTTGATAGCGAATCTTGACACCGTAAATGGTGGCAGTTTTTTCTGCAATCGCCGGAGCGCTGGCAGTGGTTTGCGCAGCGGCTACGTTTGAAAATGCAAATAGACAAATCAACGCCAACATCAATGAATGGGCGCGTATGGAAAGGGCGCGATTGAGAGAGCTTTTCATTTTCTTATCCTCAATTAAGGAAAAATTAGAACCAGACTTCTTCGACAGGGAGATGCGCTTTATCGGCTGGCCAAGCTTCCGGTTTGTAGACTTTCACATCTATGTCGAGAAGCGAGAAATAAGGGATGTCGCCTATATCGAGTTTCGCGTCGTGGAAGCGAACGAGCGAACCGCAAGCCACGACTTCTGCGCCAGCATCGTGTATGAAATTGACAACCCGCGATAAGACTTTGCCAGAACGTACCATGTCGTCAACGAGTATGCACTTCAATCCCTTGACGTCGAAGTATTGCCGGAAGTGGTATGCGCCGTCCTTGTTTTTCTCAGCCCAGAAGATCTGGTCTGCGTTGAGAGCTTCGCGAATGCCGAAGGCAACAGGTATGCCGCCTGCTGATGGCGCGACGACAGCACAGTTGGGAAGCGCGGCTAAGACTTCCGGCTCTTTTCGAAACATACGCGAAAGCGCGACATTGAGTACACGAGCGTTGCCGTGATAGCGCATCACCAGAGGCATCTGGAAATAGTATGGAGATTGCGTGCCGTCAGGATATTGAAAACGCCCTTCGCGTAACGCACCCGTTTCGCGCAGAAGTTCCATGACTTGTTCGCCTGATGGAATGAGTTGAACTTTAGGAATGAGCATTTTGTCTTGTGAAAAAGACATGGGGTCTCCTTATTAATTGAGAATAGCCGCTGAAGCCTTAGTTGATGAGTGCGGCATAGAGAGTGAGATTATAGGAAGGCGAGGATAAAAAGGCAAAAGGCAAATGACAAATAGCAAAAGGTGAAGCGCAAAATGTGCGTGGAAAGTTTGAAAGAAAATGAACCACAACTGTATGCGAGTCGTATCCTTTCTGTCATAATGCAAGGCGAATCTAAGTTTGAGCGAGGGATT
>JANMSG010000180.1:0-9262 GCA_031389065.1 Acidobacteriota bacterium
GAGTACTTCCAACCCGTAAAGCAAAATGCCCGGAATGTTGACGATCAACGAAGCCATAAAAAACTTAGGAAAATATTCGCTGTACAGTGCAAAGGAGCGACGTAACAACACGCCTCCCCCTTCTGAGGTTGCGCGCAAGGAACTGGCAAAAGCCGCAGCGCTTTCGGGTCTGTCGGCAGGGTTTTTAGCCAACGCCGAGAGAATGATTTCTTCCGTGCGCTTGGGGATTTTGTATTTCCTTTTTTGTCTTTGAAATAACGGTTTTACTTCTTTGAAAGAGGGCGCAGGCGTATCTACATGATGCTTCATCACGGTAGCCATATCGCCTGAAAACGGCGTAACCCCGGCAAGCATTTGATAGGCGATCACCCCAAGACTATAGATGTCGGCGCGCGCATCAAGCGGCTGGCTGTTGCATTGCTCGGGCGACATATAAAGCGGCGTTCCCAAAACAGAACCTACGCGAGTCAAGCCGTCAGAGTTATCGAAGGTGAAACTTTGATGCGATTCGGTGTTTTGTTGACTGAGTATGCGGGTTTTTTCCTCTTGCAGGATTTCCTGTGTCAGTATGCGGGTTTCGACTTCTTCAACCGATTGAATGCAGGTTTCTGCTTCTTCGATTCTGTGAAGCTTTGAGGTTGTCTCTTCAATAATTTGAATGCGGGTTTGCGCTCCCTCGTCCGTAGGTGGATTGAACAACAGGGTTTGCGCCTCTTCTGTCAAAGCAGACTGGCGGTTTGCTGCTGCCGCCTTATTTAGGTTTGGCGCTGGCAACTGCTGCGCGGCTTCATCTACAGGAGTATCCATTTGTTGATTATGGGAGACGCGGGTTTGCGCTCCATCTGACTGAGGGCTGATCTGGGTCTTGCCGTCTCCCTCTTGATGCGTAGCTTGCGTTTCGTCTGTTGCCGCAAGGGCTTGAATGTACGTTGTGGATTCGACAATCTGTGTGGTCTTTGCGCTCTTGACGATCTGCGTACCCAAATGGTCGTTGGCAATCGCTCCGGTTTTTGTTTGGGATTGGAAAGCCTGTTGCGTCAAAGAGCCCGAAAAATCTTCTTCGAGTTCAGGCATCGTGGGATCGCCAAGTTTTGCCAGTCCGAAATCCAAAACCTTGACGGTATAGCCGCTGCGCCGATTCGGTTCCAGCCAGATGTTATCGGGTTTCAAGTCGCGATGCACGACTCCTTGTTTATGCGCCTCGTCAACTGCCGAGCAGGCTTGTTCTAAAATATCTATGACCCATTCGAGTGGCAGACGCGATTCTTCGGCGAGGATGTCGCCTAAAGAGCACCCGTCCAGATACTCCATCACCAGATAAGCCAGGCGATAGACGCCGAAATTGGCGAAGCCGAAATCGGTAACGTCAACGACGTTGGGATGGCGCAATCGCCCGGCGGCTTTGGCTTCGCGTTTGAAGCGCTCGACGAATTCGTCATTTGCCATAAATTGTGGAGCGATGACTTTGACGGCTACCGGACGCCCTGTGCCCAGATGCGTGGCAAGAAAGACCGCGCCCATCCCGCCTTTGCCCAATTGCTTGTCTATGAAATATTTTTCGTCCAGCGTTTGCCCAATCAAGCTAGATAATTCCATTCATCCATCTCCACAAACAGGGTTGAAAAGTCGCGGCAAAACGACGAATCAATAAAAAGTTTACTGACAAAGGTAGCAAGAGATGGAAGGGTTTGAAAAGCGTTGATTGATATTCAATGAAATGTTTGTTTCAGCCTGCTCTTTGACGGTGAGGTTGACGTTAGAAAGTGCAAGAGATGTTGGGGCATCGTCACATTACCTCTACGCAGTTTTATGATAAGCGCAGAAGGAGTACATCAAAGAGGGACTCTCTTGAGATGCCAATATAAAAATCCCTTATCGTTTATTTCTACTTTATGGCTCAAGTACAACAATATCTTTGGGTGTTCCTATCCAGATTCGATCACTTCTGTCCTTATAAACACAGGTTACCCAAGAGTCCAGCAAACCACTGTTTTGAGGGGTAAATATACTCCATTTATTTTTACTTTTATCAAAAACGCCCAGCCCCCCTTTGGTGGCAAACAGCATCTGCCCCTTGCCATCCTCAAGGATTCCATAAAGCATACCGGGCTGAGGGATTTTATTACTCAGCTTGAAGCTACTCCAGGAAGCAGTCTTTCTTTCATAGAAAGCGATATCGCCTTCCTCATTCGCAAACCAGAGGTTCTCATTAGCGTCTTCATAAATGTGCCGAATAAACATGGGGATTTTGGGGTACAGAAAAGCGGACCATTCTTTCTTGGATTCGTCGTATTTTACCACGCCCTGTTTTATGCCTAACCAGATCAACCCATGTTTATCTTGAATCGCTGATAAAATAGAAGCTGACTTATTCTCCCATATGATCTCGTGAGCACTGATAGGCTCGGACCAGTTCATACCATCGAAATGATACAGTAAGTGCTCTGCAGAAACCCAGACCCCTCTTTTTCGAGAAGGAAAGATAATATCAATAAAAAAATCGTTGGATTTAAATTTCTCAACCTCTTCCCATTGATCGCTATTAAGAGCACGTAAATCCCCTAAGGGTTTTGACGAAATCCATATTTTGCCATTCGGGCTTTCAACCACAGAGTATACAGACTCAAAACCTTTTACTTTCAATTGACTCTTATTAAAGGTGCGCCAGTAGTTTTCTTTCTCCTGATAAATTGAAAGGCTATCGCGCTTACTTATATAAAGCTGTTCCGCACTATCTTGGAAGATCACTCTAGGATAATTTGAATCTGGATTATTAGTGAGATTGAGAATCTTTAGGATGTTGTGTCCGGCAATTTCATTTTTACCTTTGGGATAAACACCAGTGCTGCCAATGATGCAAATTCCAAAAGTGCTCAAAAGGATAAAAATTGAGATAGTAGTTATTAAAACCCTTCGCAAAATTCTGTACATATAATCCCCCATTAGGAATCAGAAATAATATTTCCCTGCCATCTATAGGAATCCTGAATGTAGCGTAGACTGTCTAGTCTGCGCTTGACTGGAACTAAGTCTTGCTGGCTTTTCAAGTCATTCTCGGCGCAAGACTTGCGCAGACTCGACGGTCTACGCTACCTCACCTGCTCCACAAATCATCTAGGAGAGCTATATAATTATATGCAGTTGATTCGCTCGCATATATTTCGCAACTTGCTCACATAGAAAATACAGGTATATTTGTCTGCTGCAATACTAATATCGGCGTAAAAACGGATTATCAAGAACTCCAATACCCCCCCCAATCTGTTGCGTAATGATTCTCGAACGACTATTCACATCCCTTATCGTACGTCTAAGATCTTTATATCTCCAACATTTATTTAACAGGAAATTACGTTGATTATCTATTTGAACTATCCAATCGAAAAAGAAACTTGCGGAAATAAAATAAGGAGAATCTGCAGCAGGAGATCCGTGAGTAGGAGCAGTTAACCCCATGAAATAAAAAGCAGACCATCCCACCTCTTCTTCAAATTGTGAATAAGGTCCATTTGCCAAATACTGAGGCACATAATAATCGAACCAGTCAGGGAGACACCCAAAATAGCAATCCGGGTTCCTAGATCTTATGTATTCACTTAAAGTCCAAAGAGCATTCATAGCTTCACGCATTGCAAATCTCAGATTCACTATTTCCAGTTCACAAGTTTCTCTGGTTGGAGCAAGACCTGTCGGGTCAATTAAATTTGTGGGATCATTATTCACATAGCTATAACGATTTAAGCTTTGCGGATGGTCAAAGTCGTAACTCCCTTCATAAGGATCAACGCGATTGAATCTTCCTATGCTCTGAATGTACTGCCGATTCACTGCATAATCCGTGTCAGTCTCTATGTCTCGTTCGTAGCTTGTGAAGCGGTGCTTGTCGGTCGTGCCGCTGGGATTGAGGTCTTCGCCAAATGGCAAGGTCGCTTGTCTGCCGACGACCGTGCCGCTTGTATTCAACACGACTCGTGCACTCAAGCGATCATTCAAAAAATAACTGGTCGTGCCGCTCGTCGTCTTGTTAATCATTCGGCTTCCCGCATAGGTGTAGTTCGTCATCAACGCACCGGTTGAGCCATTGTGTTCAGCCAAGACATTTGAACCTTCCCACACATAATGCGTCGTCGTTGCGCCGATGACTTTCTTGACGCGCTGATTATTCTGGTTATACGCATAGGTCGCGGTCGCGCCACTGTTCACACTCACCACGCGATTCTCCGCGTCATATTGATATGCATAAACGCCGTCATTCAACACATTGCCATTGTTGTCGTAACTGTAATTGAGCGTCGTGCTGCCATTGGTCACGCTCGTCAAGCGATTGGTCGGCGCGCCACCGCTTTGTTGCAGCGCAATACTTTGAATCTGATTGCCGCCGCTCGTGGCATCATAGACATTCGTGCGATTGCTCCAGCGATCATAGACAAATCGCCGTCGTGGCGACACTCCATTGGTCGTCTGATTCGAAGTCGCAAGTCTGCCCAGATTGTCATAAGTGTAAGCTGCACTCTCGGTCGTTGCGTTGATCGTTCCCGATATACTCATCAACTGACCACTGTTGCCTGCCGTCGAGCCTGCGCCGTTTTGTCCCGCACTCGCGGCATAATTGTAGGTCAAGTTCATCAGCGTATTGCCGCTCTTGGTCGCTGTCTGACTCGTCAGTTACAAGCGATTGGTGTCATAACCATAGGCCTCGACCACAACGCCATTGTTCAGTGATAACCCCGTTACCTGTCCGGCAATGTTATAGCTCACTCCCGTCAAATAGCCACTCGTCTGTCCTGACCCGGCAGTCGGCGACAGCGATTCCAAGCGCCCTTTGTTGTCGTGATTGAGGTAATAGAAATAGCCCGACGGATAGGTCAACTTCGTCGCTTGACCCGCCTGATTGTAGTCGTAACTCGTGGTGTACGTGCGGCTGTCTATCGTCCGCGCCACCGATGCAACTTCTTTATTTGCGTTGTAGCTGTAGCTCTCCTGATATGCATAGCCAACGCCATTGCTGTTGAAGACTCGAATCGCTAACAACAGCCCATTGGTGCTGCTCTGTTGATTGGTATCGTATTCAACGGTCACGCCACCGGTTGCTGCCACGCCACTCGCGCCACTGGTGTTGTAAGAGATGCCGGTGACTCGATTCAGCGTGTCATACGATAAAGTCTTGACCACACCTCGCGCATCTTTCTGGGTCGCCACTGCATTAAAATCGGTGTAAGTGTAGGCGGTCGTCCATTCAGGCGGTAAAACACCAGGCTGCTCGCTGATCGTTACAGTCTGTTCGGGAATCTTCTCGTAAAGCAATCGCCCCGCTGAGTCATACTTGAACTTGCGATATTGACCCCCTTGATTGACTTGCAAGAGGTGATCGGCGAGGTCGTAGGTGTAGTTGGTCTCTTGCGTCAGGTTGCCGGTCGCCACATCCTGCTCGGTTACTTTTATCAAGCGTCCCAAGCTATCCACCTCGCGCTTGATCTTGCGATTGACCTGATCTGTCACCGTCGTCACTTTGCCGCTATATGTTGTCTGCACGGTATTGCCACCCGGCAGCGTAACCACCGTGGTTCGACCCAGAACATCAGCTGATGTTACGCAGAAAGCACTGCGCTGATAAACTTGACTCATGGAAAAATCAATGCTCGACCTTTACACCGATTACCTGATTGCTTCCTTTGGACCAACCACCGCTACGGGATTGTCGCGCTTGCTTGATGGCCAAATCTCGCACGATCAAGTCACGCGCTTTCTGTCCGAGCGTCTCAAAACTTCTGCCGACCTCTGGCGCATCGTCAAACCCTTGCTCCGACAAGTCGAAAACGATGAGGGCGTCCTCATCTTTGATGACTCCATCGAAGAAAAGCCTTACACCGACGAAAATGAGCAGGTCGCCTGGTACTTCGATTCATCGAAAAATCGCCCGGTCAAAGGCATCAACTTTCTGACCGCTTTCTATCAAGTTGGCGAAGTCGGCTTGCCTGTCGCTTTTGACATTGTCACCAAGACCGAAACCTACTTCGATGCCAAAAAACAAATTACCAAACGTCGCAGCCAGCAGACCAAAAACGCCCTCTATCGCCAATTGTTACAAATCTGCGTGCACAACCAAGTGAAGTTTCGCTATGTTCTCAACGACAGTTGGTACGCCTCTGCCGACAATATGAAGTTCGTCCATGTCAATTTGAAGAAGGACTTTGTCTTTGCCATCAAAGAGAATCGCAAAGTTGCCCTCAGCCAAAACGACAAAAAAGCCGGTCGCTATCAGGCCGCCAAAACCTTGAATTTGCCAGAACACGAAGCCCAACAAGTTTGGCTCGAAGAGGTGCCATTTGCACTGCTTTTGGTCAAACAAGTCTTCAAAAACGAAGACGGTTCAACGGGCACCCGCTATCTGGTGAGCAGTGATTTGACGTTTGATGCCGGGCGTATGACCAAGCTCTTCCAAAGACGGTGGAGCGTTGAGGTCTATCACAAATCGCTGAAGCAAAATGCGAGTCTGGAGAAGTCGCTGACCAAAAGCGTAGTCACCCAAGGGAATCACTTGTTTGCCAGTCTGTGTGCCTATATCAAGTTGGAAGGCTTGAAGGTGAAGACGAAGACTTCGCCGTTTGCCTTAAAGTCAAAGATCTATTTATCAGCCTTGAAGAGTGCCTATGCGGAACTCGTCAAGCTCAACCCGCAGCCTCTCGCTGCGTAACATCAGTTAATAATTGCAGGGGGGGTATTAAATAAGGCGCGAATAAGAAATGACAAACCAGAGCGATTCAAGTTCATACGAGTCTCCTATTGATAAGCAGCTAGAGTTCAGCGATTTTCACTTTCTAATCAATGCAAAAGTGAGGACAAGTAGAGATTGCTTATTCAGTAACCCTTGTTCGATAGGCTGCAAGTAAGACCCGTACTGACGAGATAAAGGGTATTCAATTTCAGCTTGTTGTGTCAATGAAATTCTTTGTGATGTGGTGCACAAAATAAGTTCTTGATTTCGAGAGTTGACCCGCATCCGGCGATATGGTAAACCGCAAGGTAAAGTTAAGGATAAATTAACGCGCAGGGATTTCGGCGCGCAAAAATTGTCGGCGTTTTCACGTTTCAATTTTGAGGTAATGGCTATGATTATTAGTGATGATTTAACCATAAGACCCGACCTGCCCTCGACAAGCGCGCAACCGATTTTCCCTACGACCTCGACAGAATTCGTCAACGCGCTTTCGCATTATTACAGAGGCGAGCTGGCGCGCATGGTCAGTTGGCGCGACCGTCTGGATCGAACTACGAACTGGGCAATCACCGGTGTAGGCGCGATGTTGTCGGTATCGCTTTCGTCACCCACAACTCATCACGGCGTCTTGCTTTTTGCCATGGTGTTGATCTTTTTGTTGTTGAGCATAGAGTCGCGGCGCTATCGTTTCTTTCACGTCTATCGCAGCCGCGTGCGTTTGATAGAACGCAATTACTATGCGCGCATCTTTTCGCCGCGTGAACATCTGGACCCTACGCATTGGATGCAACAACTGAGCGAAGATTTACGACTGCCGCGCTTTTCGATCACCCATAATCAAGCGATGGCGCGCCGCCTCAGGCGCAATTATAGTTGGCTCTTTTTAATCCTGCTGCTCGCCTGGTTGCTGAAAACCACCACCTCTGTGTTGCAACCCCAGACTGGCAGAACCGGTCTATTTATTCAGTCAGCAAACGAACTCTTATTCAACGCTTCGATAGGCGCTGTGCCGGGCGCAGTTATCGTTATCGGGATTCTCGGTTTCTATGGCTGGTTGTTTTACATCATGATAAAACACCGGGAATCGTCTGGCGAATTGGCTTACGGTGAAGTCCATGTCTAGGTGCTAGATTTCAGGTTTCAGCTGTTAGACATGGAGGTACTGTAGGTTAGTTTGCCCAAATTTATTCACCTGGAATGCAGAAGCAATACGTCATAGGACCATGAATTTTCTTTTTCTCAACACCTGAAATTTCACCACGGTTACCGGCAACCTGTAACCTGAAACCTGACACCGCAGAGAAGCGGCTTGCGCGTCTGCTTCGTCGCATTCTAATGTTAAGTATTAAACAACTCGGCGAAACGAACAATGACAGGCCAAACTATTCATCACTATAAAATCGGAGAGCGGCTCGGTGCAGGCGGCATGGGCGAAGTCTATCTTGCCGAAGACACGCGGCTCGGCAGACAAGTCGCTCTTAAATTTCTGCCCTCCTCTTTTCAATACGACCCGGATAGACGGGAACGCTTCTTTAAAGAGGCGCGCGCCGCTTCTTCGTTAAGCTCACCAAACATCACGGCAATTTTCGATATCGGCGAATTCGATGGTTCCAGTTATATCGTCATGGAGTACGTCGAAGGCGATGTGCTCTCGAAAAAAATTGAGCGCGGTCCGCTTACGATCAACGAAGCGATTGACGCGCTTACGCAGGTCTCCGACGCGCTCGATGAAGCGCACAAGTCAGGCATTGTTCACCGCGACATTAAAAGCGCCAATATCATCATCACGGAGCGCGGTCTGGCAAAGGTGTTAGATTTCGGCTTGGCAAAATTTGACACGAAAGGCGCAAGCGGAGATTCGCAAACCACAGTTGACTTAAACGATTCGCACCCCACCTTGATGTTTGGCAACGAAACCACGGCGGGATTGGTACTTGGCACCGTCGCTTATATGTCGCCCGAACAGGCTTTAGGGCGCAACGTAGATCATCGCTCGGATATTTTTTCGCTCGGCATCGTTGCCTACGAAATGTTGACGGCGCAACTGCCATTTATAGGAAACAGCGTAACCGAAATCATTGACAGCATCCTGCATCAAGAGCCTGCGGCGATTTCGCGATTCAACTATAATGTGCCGCTTGAACTGGAGCGCATCGTTCGCAAGGCTCTGGAAAAAGATGCGGCTTTCCGCTATCAATCGGCGCGCGATCTATACATAGACCTGCACACGCTGCACCGCGACCTGGAGGACGACCTTCGCACAACTGCTTTAAGCACAGGTTTGACGGAAGCAAGTCGCACGAGTTCGCTCATCAGCAGTATTCGCCCAACCGGCGATATCGAGCCGCCGCCAAAGTTAGAAAACGCTGTCGCCATCATGAATTTTTCAAACATCACCAAGGAACCTTCAGACGATTGGATCGGCGCAGGCTTAGCCGAAACCGTGACCGCCGATTTGAAAAACGTCAAAGGCTTACAAGTGATCGGGCGCGAGCGTGTATTCGGCACCCTCAAGAATTTGAACCACGGAAGTTTGCCCGACTT
>JANMSG010000625.1:0-3501 GCA_031389065.1 Acidobacteriota bacterium
AATCTATCACCCGCTTCGCGGGCTCGCGAACCTGCGGCTGCGCGCTCCCCCAGCATTCCGCTGCGCTGCATACTGGGCTTTATGCTATCGCCTGCTTCGCAGGCTAAGGTTGTACGATTATTTTTTCAATGAACATAAGAAGAATCACTAACAACGGACAACCGACTACTAACTATTGCTTGCTAACTTCTGCTGCTTTCATCACGTTCAACACCACACGCGAGGAGCAATAGACGCGCTGCGTCGCTTTTTGAAAATCCGAATCTTTGGCGGCATAGATGTTCAAAAACTTCTGCGGGTTTCTGTCAACGAGCGGAAACCAACTGCTCTGCACTTGAATCATCAGACGATGTCCTTTCTGCCAGGTGTGAAAAATATCCGGCATCTCAAATTCAACCTTGGTCTTTTTACCTGCCACCATGGCTTCCGGCTTTGACCAGCTATTGCGATATTTGGCGCGCATCGGTTCACCTCTGATCATCATTTGATAACCGCCCATCTTTACATTACCGGGGTTCGGCGTATTGTTCGGCGCGTTGTCCGGGAAAACATCTATCACCTTCACCACGAAATCCGCATCTGTGCCCGTCGTCGAAACATCCAGGCTTACTTTGATGGGACCCGCAACTGTCATATCTTCGGCAAGCGCGTCGCTTTGAAAGACCACAACGTCCGGGCGAGTCGCGGCAAATCTCTGATCGTCAACCATGTATTCCTGCGTCATGCCGATCGCAATTTTGTTGATGAAGGGCACAGGTTTATTCGGGTCGCTGATATATTCTTCAAAGCAATTTCCTGAAGCGGCAGCGGACGCAGCAAACGACAGCTTCCCTTTCGAGTCCAGGTAGAAGTTCCTGGCTTCGACATTTTTCGGTGGCCATTCTGCCAGGGTGTGCCATTTGTTCGCGCCTGTGTTGAAGACATAGGCTTCCGGCAATTTATTTTCGCCTTTGTCTTTGAGGAAGAAATTGAAGAATGGAAACTCTATATTCTCTCGGTAAAAGGCAGAGGTATTTGCGCCGAAACGAGCATCGCCCAAAGCGCTGCCCTCGCCGCGCGCCCAACCGCCGTGAACCCAGGGACCGAAGACGATGGTGTTGTAGGTCTTGGGATTGTGCTTTTCGATGGACTCATAAATTTTCAAAGGACCTTGCACGTCTTCGGCATCAAACCAGCCGCCTACGGTCATCACTGCGACCGTCGGTTTGACGTTTTTTAAATGCTGTGGCACGTTTTGCGCCTGCCAGTATTCGTCATAATCGCCGTGCTTCATCCATTCGTTCCAGATGGCGATTTCGTTTTTCAAATACTTCTCGTTGGCATTGGCAAGCGACCCCATCTCCAGGAAAAATTTGTAGCCATCGGGCGTAGGATGTCTGAAACCGCCTTGACCAACTGTTGTCGGTCCGGTGCGCGGTTTGCCGAAACCTGAAATGAAATTGAAAGCGTGCGGCAGGAATAACGCGCCGTTGTGGTGCATATCGTCGCCCAGCCAGTTATCACCCATCGGCGCCTGCGGCGAAACGGCACGGAGCGCCGGATGCGCTTCAATCAAAGTCTGCGCCGCATAATGACCGGGAAACGAAATTCCCCACACCCCTACGCGCCCGTTATGATTCGGCACATTCTTGAGCAACCATTCGATGGTGTCCCAAGAGTCGGTTGATTCGTCAACATCGGTGGCGCCGGATTTTTTCGGTTTGTACGGCGTCATCCATTTAAAATCGCCTTCGGAATTCCAACGCCCGCGCACATCTTGAAAGACAAAGATGAAACCTTCCTTTTGAAAAAGCTGCGAAGGTCCCAAAGATGTTTTATAGGCGTCAGCGCCGTAAGGCGAGACGCTGTACGGCGTGCGCTGCATCATGAAGGGATACTTCTGCGCTTGATCTTTTGGCATATAGATAGACGTGAAAAGCTTCACGCCATCGCGCATGGTGATATGCGTTTCCATCTTTGTGTAGTTGGCTTTTACATCACTTACGCTTGGCGCTGGCGCTGGAGTTTGCGCATATAGCGGCGCGGTTGACACAACGAATGGTAACAACATCACGCTGATGAAAATTCTGAGAGTGATTGATTTCTTGAACTTCATTGTGAATCTTCTCCTAAAAAAAAATAGGCCGGGTTGCAAGATGATCTTGCATTAATTTTCCACTGATGGGTCTTCGTAAATTATCGGCGTACCTTGTAACGGATAACGGTTTTCCGAAATTGATTTTGAAGATCGCGCTAAGATGATGACCTCAACCGAATCGCCTGCGTGAAATGGCAGACCCTCTAATACCAAGGTTCCATCTTTTACTAAAGTTGTCTCTACATGATGTGCATTCATAGTTATGACTCCAACCAATTTGGGTTTGAAACAATTATAAAATACAAATCAGATTCAAACCATAACCTGACGGTTACTACTTCTTTTCCGCCTTGGTCTTTCTTTGCAAATCACGCAAGGGGCGAAAGCCTATGCGCTTGATGCCTTGCGAGTCGAGAATTTTTCTTACTTCTGGGTCGCTCGTAAACAGGCGATACTCTTCCGCGCGGTCTTTCCAGGAATTGGTAATGTGCTGAATCTCTTCGCCCGCTACCGATGCGTGTATGTAAAGCTCCGTCACGCCGGGCTTCAAATTCTTTAGCATTCGCTTCCAATAATCGGTGATGGATTCGCCTTTTTGAGGTCCGCCGGTAATTAAATAATCAGGATAGATAACCCCATCCGCGTCCAATTGCCCGCGTTGATGTCCGCCGCCCATCGCCGCTAAAAGGTCTTGTGAACCCATACGAATCGGCAAATTGAATTCGTTGGCAAGCCGCCGGTAGACCTGAAAGTAAACGTCCGAATATTGCAAAGCGCCCATGTGCGAATCGAGATGTGTCACATCCACGCCAGCATCAAGCGCTTTTTTGATTTGCGCTTTTGCTTCTATGTAGGCTTGCTCAGGGGTTGATTTGCCATAGACGCTCACGATGTCTGGCCACAAATAACCTTGCGGGTCAAGTAGCCCAGGCACCTCCGTCTTGCTGGCTACAGGTCCCCATTTGTAGCCCTTCCACTCAGCCGTGTGCGTCAGATGCAGACCGAAATCTTTTTCGGGATGGGCTTTTGCATAGGCGAAGATTTCAGGAACCCAGGGGCAGGGAACCATGATCGTCGCCGAAGTAATTAAGCCGTTTTCCATGCCGTCAATCACCGCGGCGTTTGATGCGTGACTGTTGCCTACATCGTCACAGTTGACGATTAAAATTTTCTGTGTGGCTGCAAATCCCAGGCGCTCCGAAAGCGAGCGACGCTCAGGCATCTTGGTAACGGCAGGCGTGTTTTGCTGGTTTCGAGCCATCAATGATGCCGGCAATAAAGAGAGCAACAATAAGACGATGATTTTCTTCATAAGCAATCTCCGATGTTGGTAAATAGCATTGCAATTGAGTAGGGGCAGGGCTTGTCCTTGCCCGAATCGCCGCAGGCGATGATTGTCATTTTGCTTCGCAAAATCCGGGCAA
>JANMSG010000628.1:0-9883 GCA_031389065.1 Acidobacteriota bacterium
TGAAAGTAGATGACGGTCCTTTGACGATTTCTACTTGCTCAAGATTGAAAGGGTCGCGTGCTTGTGGACTGAGATCGCGCGCGTTATCAATGAATATGTCATTGCGGGCGCTGAAACCGCGCAGCGTTAAATTATCGCCAGCGGGCGCTCCGCCTTCGCCTGCTGCTACCGTCAGCCCGGGGATATTGCGCAAAACATCGCGTAGCGTCGTAGCCGCTTGTTCTTCTATCACAGTTTTGGGAATGATAGAGATGGATTGCGGGATGTTACGCAACGGTTCGGTATATTTAGAGGAAATAATCGTTGAAGCGCCACCCCTTACTTCGACAGAATCAGAAGGACCCTTCAATTCCAGATGAATTGTCTTTGCATCGGTGAAGCTATAGGTGAGACCGGTTCCTGTCAGGAGTTGTTTCAATGCCTGATTAGCATTGAAAACTCCTTTCACACCGGGAGAAGAGAGACTGCTAAGGGTAGTGTTAACCATTTGCACACGCAAATCTGTTACGCTTTGATAAGCGTTCAACACGGTGTCCAAAGGTCCCGGCGGAATATCGAATTGATAAACAGGCGCCTGAGCTTGTACCATCACATAGTTGCCCTTGAATGCGCCAATGTTTTCCAATGCATAGGCAGGCACAACGGTTTTACTGCCTACGGCTGAATAAGCCATCAAAGCGCCCATCGAACCCATTGCCAACCAATATCTTGGTCCGCGTTTTTCGGTCTTAAATTTGTTTCTTATTCGATTCTGCTTTGTGTTTTTCTTTGCCTTTATGTTCATCTCTTCGCCTCCTCTTGGATTCAACAAAATGCAAATCTGTGAAACAGGGCTTCCTGTGTTTATAAGTAAATGGCTTTGAAAACCTGGGCTGTAAAGGTCAGGAAAAAAGGGAATTGAAACGCAAAACTATGCAAACTGCTAGCTTCAAAAAGGTGATTTATTGCGAATAGTAAAGTATCTTGAAACAAAGCCAGACTTGAGAAACCAAACTCACTTCAAGTCTTAAATACATACTCCCTTTAGCGCAATCATAATATATCCGTTCAATTTGGCGATGTGTTAGGATGGTCCCTGAACACCGCCCGTGAAATGACCAATACAGCCCGGGCCGGTCGTTGCATCAAAAGCCTCCAACGCGCCAACGCTGGAGGCTTTCCCATTTATTAAAATATCCTGCTAAAAACGTTTTCAACTGCACAACAATCTATTTTGATTTTCAATGTGTGTTTCTATGAATTTGAAAATCATTTTCAAGAAAGCTGATCATATGATTTCTCAAAAAGGTTGTCAAGCATTTTTCTCGACATATAAGCCGCCTGTTGAATTCATCATTTATTAAGATTGGTAGCAAAGACTTTCTTCCTTCAAATAGAAAGAATATAGTCTCTGGGTGATTTGAGTTATTGATTTGTAATGACGTATTCTCTAATTTATCGTGTAGGTTTTTCGAATTAGCATCGCCTCGAAAACTGAAAAGTGCAACTTAACGTGCAACAAACGGAACGTGAAAAGAAATGGTATAAAATCGAATTAGGCGCGACGCGCATCTTTCAAAGGATTCACCTTCCACCCAATCAAAAATATTTCATCCTCACGGTTACCATAGCCGTTGCCTGCGGTTTGATCGCAGTGGCCTATCACTTACTTATCAAGCTCATTTCTGAAAACGTCATCAATCGGGCGATCGCTATACAAGGCCCGTCAAGAGTCTTTTGGATTCTTGTTATCCCAACGGCTGGAGGACTTTTAGCCGGTCTGTTGCTCTATCGCTATTTTCCTGATGCGCGGGGAAGCGGGATTCCTCAAGTAAAAATCGCCTATTCGATGGATTATGGACGTCTATCTTTACGAACGGCATTCGGCAAAGCCATCGTTTCTGCCTTGAGTGTCGGTAGCGGCGCAAGTTTAGGACGTGAAGGTCCTACGGTTCAAATTTGTGCAGCGATCTCTTATGCCATATCAAAACTTTTTTCGGTACCGCGTCGCGTGCAAATGAATCAGTTGCCAATCAGCGCGGCAGCTGCTCTCGCCGCAGCTTTTAACGCTCCTCTTGCAGCAGTCACTTTTGCTATCGAAGAAATTATCGGAGATCTCAATCAGAAATTAGCTGCTTCGATAGTGATAGCGGCAGTCATCGCTTCTACGATTGAGCGCTGGTTGTTGGGCGAGCACCCGCTATTTGCCGGAGCAAATGTCTATGTGCTGAATCGTCCAACGGAATTATTAGCCTATGCCGCATTGGGCATTGCTGCCGGAATTGTCGGAGTAATTTTTTCAAAGATGATATTGTGGTTGCGTATGGTCTTTCGTGACCGCGTGAATATTCCTTCCTGGGCAAAGCCAGCGATTGGCGGCGTCATAATAGGAGTAATCGGGTTATGGCAGCCGCAGGCTTTGGGGTTAGGCTATGATTTTTTAGGCACTGTTTTGCAGGGACAAGACCAACTGTTATTACAAGGTGTTTTAATGCTGATGCTGGCCAAACTTTTGGCTTCATCATTCAGCTATGGTTCAGGGATGTCCGGCGGTGTGCTGGGTCCTTCCATGTTTATAGGTGGGTTATTAGGCGCAGCGATCTGGCACGTAGTGGTTTTTATAAATCCTTCGGTCGAAGCCGCCAGAGGTTCATTTGCACTTGTCGGAATGGGCGCAATGTTTTCCGCAGTGATCCGCGCGCCAATGACTTCAATCTTGTTGATATTTGAGATGACCAACAATTACGCGATTATTTTGTCTGTGATGGTCGCCAACGCAACAGCCTACCTTGTGGCTTCAAAATTTTCCCCTTTGCCGCTTTACGAAGCATTGCTTTTTCAAGATGGCATACAACTCAGTCAATCGCCTAAGGCAGATGCGCTTGCCAGAGTGACTGCCGCATCAGTTATGACTGAGGATGTCGTCACGCTACCGGATGATGTAACTGTGAGTGAAGCTCTGGACGTTGTTGGAAGGCTTGAATTCAATGGCTATCCGGTCTGCAAAGATGGCAAAATAGTCGGGCTTATCACGACCAATGATTTGAAGCGGCTGGAAGCAGAAGGGCACCAGAAAGTGTTTATTTCTTCTGTGATGACTCAAAAAATCGTTCACGCGCATCCCGACCAAACCCTCGATACAGTCGTTCTGAAATTGGCTCAACGCGAGTTATCTCAATTGCCTGTAGTCTCTCGAGCAGACGATTCACGTTTGCTAGGTATCATTACTCTGCGCGATATTGCCAGGGCGCAAGCGAAACTCGCATCCAATAAATACTCGCTCGATCAAGACGATACAATTCGCCCTGCGAGTCTGTGAAATGATTGCCAAACAATCTATTACTTTTGCTCAATCTGTACGATTGGTGGGTCGGGCAGAGGTTCGCTTTCTGTTTGAAATTTTGATTTATCAGAGTTCATAACTTCCCACTTCTTCGTTTTTCGATTATAAACCTGCGAAGGATACGATGGTCTGATTAAATCAATAGAAAATGGAGTGTCATCTTGAAGAAGATTGAATGAGGCGTTCGCTTTATTTTCATGCGAAGGAAAAAAAATCTTTTGCGAAACAATTATTGAGCTGTAGCCAATTATGTAAGCTGTCAAGGTAATCACAACGCGAGCTAAAACTGTTCGTAAGGTACTTGTTATATTTTGGTTATTCGATTCAGATTTTTTGAGCTTCATAATCTCTCCCTCTATATGCTATGGGGATTCATCAATTACTTTTTGAATAAACTATCAAAATCCAGTCGTGCGCTATCCCTTTGCTTGACGATAGCTGTCTCCGTCTTTGTGTTTGAGATGAAGAAGTCGCAGAAGTTTGCTTTCTCGCGATCGGATATCCATTCGGCTTGAGGCTCGCGGCATTTATTGTGCGCCGAGATGTCATAGTTATCGCAGTTCAAGCAACAATGAACATCTGCATCACAGTGTGAACAAATATCTGCGCGATAAATTTTCCCTTTGAATTTCAGTTCCATGCCACAGCTATAACAAATCATAAGACCTCTCCAAAATCGTTTTATGAGAGTTTAGGAGCTGTTGAAAATATATTATTTTCGATTCTATTTCTCAATACCTTTCCAGTCGGTTTATAGTCGCCTCTAAACTACATCAAAAAATTATCGTTGATTCAATAAGGCTCGAACGCGCTCAGTTTTTTCTGTAGCTTTTTTCCAAAGGCTTCCGACCAATTTATCGGTGTTGAATCGGTTGCCGTTAGCGGTTGCAGTTCGTAAATCCGGGTAAAGTGCAAGGGTATCGGCAATAATTGGCGCATCTGATTCACTCAAGGATCCATCGCTACCGAGTTTCAATGTCCAAATGGTTCTCGCCCAAGTGTAATCTGTAATGGCTCCCGAAAACAGGGAAACGATGCGAGTCTCAGTGGTGTTTCCCGAAGCGCTGTATTTTTGGATAAACCTGTCAGCAGTGCGTCTTAATTCTCCTAACTGGTGCCCGTAATCTGTATAATCAGAGCCCGACTTTGTTTCATTTGCCATCGTTTGAAAGGCGTTAATCGCCGCATCCGCATCCCGCACGAAATTCTCGCTAACCGGTTGCTCCGCCTTTGATTCAAGCCCTTTTGAACCGCCGAACGAAACCGCAGCGATAGATTCAACAGGTATTGCTGAATCTAAATTGTTTGAGCGAATGCGTAGGCTGTATGCATTCATATCCAACAACTCGCCAGTGAGTTTATCTCCGCTCTTCGTCAAGATGTTGACAACCGAGCCAAGGATTGGTGCAATCGGAGTTGCTGGCGTTACCGGTGCGGGCTTGCTTACATTTTTTTTTGCCGGGGTACGTTTTTGCGTTTTCTTGCTTTTCTGCGCCACAGCAATCGGACTAACAGACAGAATGAGAAGTAAAATTAAAGTGATTTTTTTGTTCATAAAAAATCTTTGTTTAGTCGGAAGCCCCAGCCGCAAAATTATGTTCCATTTCAATATATTGGTTTGCGTAAACCCCTTCGCTTGCTGATTCAGGTATTGGTAGTCGCTCGCGCGAACTCGCCAAAGCATCTTCTGCGGCTTGCTCAACTTCGAGGGTAACGCCTTCTTCTGCCTGACGAAGAATCTCTGCATTACTCTCCCTCATATGATTCGTGCGACGCATTCGCTGACCCGTTGCCAGATCAAGTGTTCCTTCTATTAAGTAAGCTTCAAACATACCAATCGGGTCGCGCTTGCCATAATGTTCAAACAAACTTGTGTTGAAAGTTTCGCGCGCTTCGCGTTCATCATGCGTAGCGTGTCCGCCCATACGAAAGGTTTCTGCGATGAGCAAGAAAGGTCCTTCACCATTTCTGCAACCATTCACCGCAAGCCTTGCCGCTGCAAAAGCGTCTAGCACATTGTTGCCGTCAAAGACTGCACCTTGGACTCCATAAGCATCTGGCCAATCGGCGAACTTGCTACGGTGATGCTGATCTAAGCGAGTACCTAGCGCGACCTGATTATTTTGAATGATAACGATAAGCGGAAGATTTAAGACAGCGGCAAAGTTCATAGCTTCGTGAAAAACGCCGGATTTTGTTGAGCCGTCGCCAATCCAGGTTAAAGCGACGCGCGGTTCCTTTCTTTGTTTGAAGGTAAGAGCTATGCCAGCAGTAACCGCCATGATATCGCCTACGTGCGAGATAGGTGCAAGGACTCCTTGCTTGAAATCGCCGATGTGTAAATCGCGCCCACGTGTGGGCGAATCGGCAGTTCCCAGATACCCGCGAAACATGTCGGCAACGCCCATTCCCATTTCGTGACAGGCTCCGGCATTGCGAATCATCGGTGCGACGAAATCTGTAGAGCGTCCACCTTCGGCGACTTCTCGATTCAAGGTATGAACCACGCCTATTGTCGTAGCTTCTTCGCCGGTTCCAAGCCAGGCTTTAGAAATAACACCTTGCTTCACCCAACGCTTCAAAGCTATATCGTGAAGGCGATTGCGAACTAGTCCCTGATAAATAGAAAGGTGTTGCAAGTGACTGAGGTTTCGAATGATTTCGCGTCGCGCAGGGTCGCGCTCGATGGTGTTTAGATATTCTTCGAATATGCGCTGGTCTATTTCCCAACGCACATATTCAGGTGGATCAAATGCAGAATAACGAATCATAGCTTTCAATAAGCAGTAGGCAGTAAGCAGTAGGCAGTAGGCAGTATTGACTGAATTTAATAAAAGACCACAAACAGCACATTGTTACATCTTACTGCCTACTCTGGTTGGCGGTTTTCTCATCAGCAGCCATTGCAGCGTGCAAACTGCTTACCGCCTACTGCCTACTGCTTACTGCTTACTGACCAATGGCTCCTAGAAGGGCTTTCTGGTCTGCGAATTCAAAGATTACTTCGCCACCGATTTCTAAGGCTAAAGCTTCGAGCGCGGCTGGCGACAAACTGATCGTCAACCCGGTATTTTCGTGTGGTCCGTAATCAACGGCGCGGACTACGACTTTATTGCCGTTAGCAGGATTGGTGACTAAGATTTTTTTGTTAGCCCACCAACGCTTGCCTTCTTCAGGGCTTTTCCCTTGTATCCGATATTCCCAACGCATCGCACAATAAAACGATTTTGGGTTGAGACTGTGCACACGCTCGTAAGTAAAATGCCGACCTGCTGGAAGAGCGAGTTTATCTTCGGGTTTGACACCGCGATCTTTCGCGCCACCAAGAACTCCGGCTTTTCCGCTTACAGCAGGTAAAACAACTCCGTCCAACTGGCTGATAACCTCTTCCGATGGTTGCGGAATTTCAGATTGTTCAGTCGTTTTTGATGCTTCAGTCGGAGTTTCAGCAGGAACTTCAGCTGCGGCGATTTGATCTTCGCTTTTTGCGGCATCAGCTTTTTCCGAGCTCTGCTTTTTTGCAGGCAATTTTTTTGTCTCTTTGTCTGTTGTTTTCGCTTTATTCATAATCGTTCTCAAATAAAAAATAAGTTCAAAAATTCAAGTAAGCATTATACACTTTCAAGCCCTTTCGTCATGCTCTCATCTCTGAGCCGAGCCTCTTATAAGGAACCTAAATATGAGTGTCAAATTGAACGACAAAAATTGTCAACGCGAAAAGCCAAAAAAATGCATCCTTCAAAATTTGCAAAATCCTTACCCTATTCAGGCGGCACAATACTTGCAATTGAGAATTATGAATGACCGCTATTTGAAGATGCAATTTGAACCGATGCAGTCATTCAGCTCTTTGATGCTCTCTGAAAAAGTGCGTTAAAGGGTTGTCGTCTTAATGTTTTATTGAATGGATTTTATTTTTACGGATTGTTGAATCCTTTGTCCTACTCCCTTGAGTCAAAGGAAACCCAATTCACACTCTGTTACGAATCCACTCAAGGCGCGTAATTCCTCAGTAGTTAGCGTGAATTACCCCTCATGCGAGAATATACGCGTTAATCGTTTCACCGATAAAGGCACACCAAGAGTGATCTTGGGTCGCAAAGCCAAGGTCTTTGTGGAACGATGAAGCAGGAAAATTAAGTAGGATAGAGCACCATCTCTACTTATCTTTTTCTATTCATCTCTCTTCAAAGAATGACTGGCTACCGAAGTGAGATGAATCCTATCCCAACAGATTCTATCTCACAAACACAACCAAATAGCAGGATGTCCCTAAAGGTTAGCTCTTCACTGACAGGCTTGTATCTAGCCCAAAAGTCTGTTGGCAAGAGGCTGCAAAACTGATTGCGACTTGTCTCATTTCCCCCCATGAAATGAAGCATTCGGCAAAGCGGAGCGCAGCATAAGGGGTTTATGAGATGGATAACTACAAAAAAATATGTTTGTTTCTAGGTTTTTTGACGATTTTCTTTGGCAGTGTCGCAGCAAGCGAAACCAACGCCGCCACTCTTTACGTTTCTACAGCGGGAAATGATTCCAATCCAGGAACTCTCAATTCTCCCGTTGCCACCATTAGCAGAGCCAATGCGCTGGCGTCTCCGGGTGATACCATCTACCTGAGAGGCGGACAGCACAATCCCGCTCGCTACATTTATGTGGATAAAGATGGATTGACCTTTTCTTCTTATCCGGGAGAGTCCGCATCCATTGTTACCAATAACACAGACAATACGAACTTTCCTTATGTCTTTTTTCTTGGTGGTGACAACATCACTTTGAAGAACCTTGAAATTCGAGGCGGCGAAACATACGTCTTGAAGATTGAATTAAATCAGAATGTCCTTCTCAGCAATTGTCGCATCTCTAATAGTGGACGCGATTGCATCAAAACATTTAACTCTGACAACCTGATCATCGAAAAATGTGATATCGGTCCGTCGGGTCTTCGCGATCCTGCCAACGCAGAGTGCATTGATTCAATCGGCTCAATCGGCGTAACCATTCGCGATTGCTTTATCCATGACGCAGCAACCACGGGCGTTTACTTGAAAGGCGGCGCGAGAAATGGCGTTATCGAACGCAATCGAGTTGAACGCAGTGGTCACGCAGGCATTTTGCTGGGTCAAGATACCGATGAAGAATTCATGCGAAATGGCACGGTTTATGAATGCCTCGATTCAGTAGCGCGCAACAACGTCATCATCAATGCCAACGGCGCAGGTGTTGGCACCTACTCCGGCTCGAATGTTCGTTTCGAAAACAACACGATGGTGGATGTAGCGAAACTATATAACGCCGGCTTCTATGTGGTTACCAACGGCAGAGAAGTTCCAGCGCGACAGGTCAGTTTCAAAAACAATGTTGTGGTTGTCAACAGCACACGACCGATGGCCTTCCTAATCAACCTTTCTGATAATCTGGTTTCAAATTCAAACATCTGGTTTAGACAGACAGGTGGGCTTTATAAGTTCTTTATAGAGTCGCCGTCGCGAACTTTCTATTGGGAAAGTTTCGCAGAATGGAAGGTTGGTATGAATGCAGATTCGCGATCTTTGGTTACAGACCCAAGATTAGATTTAGCCAACTTTTGTCAGCCACTGTCCAACAGTCCTACCATTGATGGAGGAGAATCGGTAAGCAACCCGTTGGATTATCTTTCTGCAGCGCGTCCTCAAGGTGCAACTTATGATATCGGCGCGCACGAGCGTGGAGGCGCAGGGGGAACACCGCCACCAGCCAATCAGCCGCCAACGGTTACCATTTCAGCTACTCCGACAACCGGAACAGCGCCGCTCAATGTTGCTTTTGTGTCAAACGCAAGAGACCCTGAAACTCAAGCCATGTCCTATAGCTGGAATTTTGGCGATGGGCAATCTTCCACGCAGGCTTCGCCTTCGCACCTCTATCAAGCCCCCGGATCCTTTACTGCTCGTTTGACAGTAACGGATGCAGGCGGATTAACCGCTACGACAACGGTTGCGATAAATGCAAACGCGACGGGCAATAGACCGCCTACGGTTTCAGTCAACCCGTCAACCACGTCCGGCACAGGGCCACTCTCTGTAACCTTCAATACAACGGCATCAGATCCTGACGGACAGGTTGTATCTTACAGTTGGGACTTCGGTGACAATACAACTTCTAATGTGGCGTCGCCAACCCACGTTTATCAAAATGCGGGGACATACACAGCAAGCGTTGTGGTACGCGATAACGGCGGAGCGACAGCAGGAATGCAAGTGATCATCACGGTAAATCCATCTGATGTTTATACCGAGCCGGAAGTTCACATGGTCACGCCGATTGGCGGCGAAGTCATTAACGGCGGCTCGACTCACACAATTCGATGGACTGCCACAGGCACAGGTCTCCGCAGGATAGACGTTGCGTATTCGCTTGATGGTGGCAGCACCTGGATTGATATTATTAATGGCCCCGCAGGCTACTCAAGCTTGGATTGGAGGGTTCCGAATTTGAAGTGTAGAACCGCAAAGATTCGCGTCGTGGTTTACGGCTCACGCACAACCGGACAGGATCAGAGCGCAAAAAACTTTAGAATCG
>JANMSG010000658.1:0-2895 GCA_031389065.1 Acidobacteriota bacterium
CATTTTCAAAAAGTGTCCAGACTTCAGGTAGTTGGTTATGATTTACCATTCATCAGCGGTATTGCGCGGCTTTGTCGGATTTGCCCCATAAGGTGTAAAGATTCAATAAACGTTTCCTCGCTTGTTCAGTGCGCCTGTCGCCTGCGGGTCGTTTTGCTTTTAGCGCGGCATAGCTTTGCAGCAATATGGGCTCGGCTTCTGCAAAGCGTTTGAATGCTGCCAGGCAGCCGCCCAGCACGCTTTCAGCCTCGTCAATCTGCCAATGCCCTGCCGGAAGAGCCTTGCGCCGCAGTTCCAAGCCCTCGAAGATGAGCGGCTCGGCTTCTGTGGCTCGGCCGCGCTCGCTCAACATTCGCCCCAAGCCAAGCAACGATAAGGCAAGCTCAGGATGTCCCGGCGACAACAACTTTCGCCGCTTCTCCAGTGCCTGGCGACATAGCTTTTCCGCCTCTTCATAGGTGCCGTTCTCGTAGAGCGCCAGCGAAAGATTGCCCAGGCTACGCGCCACATCAATCGTCTCTTCGCCTAACGCTTTGCGATAGACAGCCAGCGATTCGCGCATGGTAGTCACCGCCGCCACATAATCTTTCCTGGCAAGCAACAACAAGCCTATGTTGTTTAAATCAATAGCGACCGTGCGATGCTCATTGCCCAACAACTTGCGATGGATTGCCAACGCCTGATGATAGTGCTTTTCAGCCTCTGCGAAATCGCCCCGATTGAAAAGCAGCAATCCCAGATTATTCAGGGTTGTCGCGACCGCTTCGCTTTCTTCGCCCAGGCGCTTTCGTTGTATGGTAAGAACTTCGCGATAGATGGTTGCTGCCTCTTGCAAGTTGCCTTTGGTTTCAAGCAGCACCGCCAGATTGTTCATCAGCGTTGCCACCAGCGGATGCTCTTCGCCTAAGGATTTGCGCGCTACCTTAAGAGCTTCGTTGTAGAGCGGCTCCGCCAAATCAGCATCGCCTTTGTGCTGATAAAGCCCTGCCAGATTACTCAGCCCCGCAGCAACATCCGGGTGATCTTCGCCCAATACCTTGCGCCGCATCGCCAGAGATTCTTTGAAGAGCACTTCCGCTTCATCCACTTTGCCTGTGTTACTCAATAGCAGCGCCAGATTATTCATGGTAATAGCCAGTTCATTATGTTCATTGCCACCGACTTTGCGGTGCATAGCAATCGCTTCGCGAAATAGCGGCTCCGCCGCTTGCCGGTCACCTTTTTCGCTCAAAGTCTGAGCCAGGTTATTTAGGCTGCGCGCTACCTCTATATGCTCTTTGCCCAACACCTTTCGCCGTATCGCCAGAGCCTGGCGCGTTAGAGTCTCGGCGTTTGTGTAATCGGACTTCGCGTTAAACAAAATCGCCAGGCTGTTTAGGCTTTCGCCATATTCGACACTCTCTTCGCCCAAAGTCTCGCGCCGTAACTGCAAAGCCTTTTCGTAAAGCGGCAGCGCCGCCTCATACAAACCGAGTTTCACATAGACCTGCCCTATGGTGTTCATCAATGTGGCTTGCACTTCGGGCTGATCTGCGAGTTCGCGCTCAATGCGTGCTGCGCCTTTATCGAGAATCTCGCGTGCCGTGATGACATTGCCGCGCGCTTCGCCGGGGTCAGAGACATTGAAGAGTTCAACCAAAAACGCCGACACCTGTTTTGCTTTATCGCGCTCGCGAGCGGCGCGAATGGATTGATTGACGATGAGAATGGCGGAGGCAACCGTCAGGATTAAAAAAGCCGCCGCCACGGCAACTGCAATTTTATTGCGCCGCATGAATTTACTGGTGCGATACGCAAACGTGTCTTGGCGCGCTATACAAGGCAAGCCTTGAAGATGACGGCGTATATCTTCAGAAAATTGTTCAACGGAAGCGTAGCGGCGCAGCGCTTCTTTGCGCATCGCCATCAACACGATGTTATCCAAATCACCGGCAAGCTTTTTCTTCAACTTGTCGGGCTGCCCTTCGCGCGTGCGGCTCACCAATTCCGGCGTAATCATGATCTGCGTTGCACCCTCAGGAGTTGGCGTTGTCTCTACGCGATTGATTGCGGTACTGGGTTTTTCAGGCTGCTCTTCGCAAATGACCTTTTCGATTTCCTGCGGCGTATAGGTCTTAAATTGATAAGGACGATGTCCGGTCAACAACTCATATAGCAACACCCCTAAGCTGTAGACATCGCTTGCGGTGGTTATCGCATTGCCTTTCACCTGCTCAGGGCTTGCATAATCAGGGGTCATCAATCTCAGGGACAGAGCTGTCGGCACCAGCGTCTGCACGTACAAATCCGGGTTAAGCAGTTTGGCTATGCCAAAGTCCATCAACTTCGGCGTGCCTTCGGCAGTAACGATGATGTTGCTCGGCTTGAGGTCGCGATGCACGACTAAATTCTGATGCGCGTAGTGAACCGCCGAACAAACGGTTTGAAAAAGCTTCAATCTTTCAACCGTTGTCAGTCTGTTTTCGTCACAATATTTATCTATCGGCTGTCCTTCGATGTACTCCATCACAAAGTAAGGCAAGCCATCTTCGGTTGCGCCGCCGTCAAGAAATCGCCCAATGTTGGGATGGTCAAGTGATGCCAGTATCTGTCGTTCGTGACGAAAGCGACTCAACACATAATCGGTATCCATGCCACGTTTGACGAGTTTGATGGCAACACGCTTGTTGTATTGGTCGTCAGCCCGCATCGCCAGGAAGACTGCGCCCATGCCGCCTTTGCCAAGCTCTCTGATGATTTTGTATGGGCCGATGAAATGCCCTTCAAGCGATTGGTCTTTGGCAAGCTGCCGTTTGATTCCATCAAGCGGCGTGTGTTCCAAGAAATCTTCTTCGTAAGAGGCAAGGAGTTCTTCGACCTCTTTTCTAAGCGCAGGGTCCTCGGCGCAGGCCTTGT
>JANMSG010000718.1:0-3643 GCA_031389065.1 Acidobacteriota bacterium
GACTTGTTCGGGCGACATATAGCCGACCGTTCCCATAAAAGTTCCCGGATTGGTACGCAAATCGTTTGCCGGAGTCGCAAAAGAATCGCCCAGAGAGCCATTGCCTTCAAGCGGTTTTGCCAGTCCGAAATCCAGCACCTTTACCAAACCGTCGTCACGAACCATGATATTTTCAGGCTTAATATCGCGATGAATGATTCTGGCGGCATGGGCTGCCGTTAACGCTTTAGCGATTTGCATAGCGATGTCCAGAACTTCATTCAAATCCATTTTTCCGTTTGCCAGCTTCTCTCTGAGCGTTTGACCTTTGATAAATTCGGTGGCTATGAAATGGGTGTCACCCTCTTGAAGGATATCGTGGATGGTGATGATGTTGGGATGATTCAAGGCCGAAGCGGCGCGGGCTTCGCGTTCAAAACGCTTCACCTGCTCAACGTTTTTGGTGAATTGATGCGGCAGCATTTTCAAAGCGACAGGGCGTTCGAGTCTGGTGTCGTGAGCTAAAAAAACTTCTCCCATGCCGCCGCGCCCGATTTCCTGAATGATTTTGTAATGCGCGATATAATCGGCTATGGGATGCGACTCTGCTTTCGTAAAAACGTCAAGAATAACCGGCGTTTCAAGAAAATTTCCAGCTTGTTTATAAGCTTGAATCAAAGAGTCAACAGCGCTTCGAAGGGCTTGGTCATCGGCGCAAGCTTTGTCAAGAAAGCTGTCGCGTTCGAGCGGATCGCGTTCCAGTGCGCCCTCGAAAATGGCTTCGACTTTTTGCAGTTGTTCAGGCGTTAAGGTCTTCATCGCATTTGAGTTCTTGATAGAGCCAGGCTTTGGCAAAGTCCCAATCCCGCATGACTGTCGGTCTGGAAATATTCAGGACTTCGGCGGTCTCTTCTACGCTCAAGCCGCCGAAATACCTAAGCTCTACGACCTGGCTTTTGCGCGGGTAGATTTCTGCAAGCGCAAGCAAAGCGTCATCGAGCGCCAGTAAATCGGCGGCACGTTCCGATGACAAACCGATGGCTTCATCTATAGAAAGTTTGCGCTGATGCCCGCCGCGTTTTTCTCTATGATGAGTTTTCGCATAATCAATCAGAATGCGCCGCATCATCTGTGCCGCGAGAGCAAAAAAATGACCACGATTTTCTATAGATAAACTCTTTTGCCCGATGAGCCGAATATAAGCTTCGTGCACCAACGCCGTAGGTTGCAAGGTATGATCCTGGCGTTCCTGCCTCAGGTAAAATGCCGCGAGTTTCTTTAACTCTTTGTAAACGGCGGGCAATAATTCATCAACTTCAGCAAAATTATTGCCGCTCAGTTCAAACGGCGCTATGGAAAAGTCGTCCATCATAACTACCTCAAACCATCCCACATTTTCAACGCTACGTAAAAGCGGTGTCCGTCTGGATTACGGAAAATTAGGGTCTGTCCGATTTTCTCAAGAGCGTTAAAAAGTTCCGTAACCCGAATCTGCCTACGCTTCTTGAAACGCTTCGCAAAAAAAAAATCTGTAGCGATGAGACTTTACCTTCGTCTCTGTCGCGTAATGGCTTGAGCAGCAAGATGTCCAAATTTCTTAAGGGCTTCTGAGTTGCTAAGGACAGTGGTTGCCTGGAGTGAGGTGAAAACTTTGGACTGCGACAACGATTCAGACAGAGCCATTGTAATCAAGCTGTCTGCTCACTGCAAACCGAAGGTTGGGTGTAACAGAATTAACTTTTGCCAATGACTTTGTTGCTACTTGGCGCGTTTTTATCAGGCGCTGTCACCTACACTACCGTGATGTTGCAGGGAATTATTTACACCAACACGACTGCGCAAGCGAAAGCTTTGCTTAGAAAATCAAAAAGGAGCAACGGCTATGAAAAAAAGCGATGACTCAATTGGAAAACGGAAACCAGCCAACCTTGCTGCCTATTCTCTAGCGATTCTGGTTATCTGCGCCCAGATGTTTACCAGCGCGGTACAGGCGGTTTCTGAATTTCCAAACGCCATGCAGAAACCCCTGCTTGTACAAGAGAACGCAACGGAGGCGGCACGTAGAGAATTTTCGCGCTTGCCTTCCTCATCATCAGCGCGTCTAGCTGCGATCAAAGATGCGAAACTTCGTTTGCTGGCGCAACGCGTTTACAAGGCTATGAAAGCGCTTGCCGATAATAAATCGAAAGAGAAAGAAGCTGGGTTTGTCAAAGAATTCGATCAAGCCTATCTGGCTTTGTTCAACCCAACCCAAAAAGGTGGCTATCAAACCTGCACGTTCAAATGCAAAAGCGACGCGCAAAAATGCCAAAGCGGATGTAAGAAAACATTTTGCGGCTGTAAGCTTGGCGGTTTCGCTTGCTTCGTTGCCGAATGCGTCGTGTGAAATGCTGAAAAAATGTGAGCGAAATAACATCCGAAAAAAACAAGGGCAATCATCGAATGGCTCTTCGCATTTATAGAAGGCGACCGCCAACTGCCTTGCAAAGCAAGACGCCGTCTGTTCGCAGTCTTGGGTAATCCCTATCTTCCTTTGGCACGCAAGCGTTGAAGGCTTCTGAGGAGAAATGGAATGTCATTGAAAACACACAGCACCCAAAGTTTACTTTGCCGCGCCACGGCGCTTCTGGCTTTGGCAATAATTCTTACACTCGCTTCGACACAGTTGCGCGCCGATACAGGCACCTGCAATGGGGTATCGTTGACGCTGCCCTTCATCGATGTGCCTGCAAATAACGGCTTCTTCTGCGCCATCGCCCAGGCGTACTTTACGGGGCTGACCAATGGCACCTCGGCGACCACTTACAGTCCGTCCGACACCGTCAGCCGCGAGCAGATGGCGGCTTTCATCACTCGCACGCAGGACTCGGCTTTGAAACGCGGCAGTCTAAGAGCCACAGCCGGGCAATGGGCTACACCTCAGGATGTCGGTGTGCTCAAAGCGACTAGCGTAGGTATCAATCCGCGATATAACTGTTTCGACGGCGAAGACATCTGGGTACCAAATTTTACTGGCAACAGCGTCACCCGCGTGCACGCCAGCGACGGGCGGGTGCTCGGCACCTGGACAGGGGCGACCGCTGCCCATAACACGATTGCTGCCGCAGGATTTATTTATGTCACAGGGCAGGTAAATCCCGGCACCATTTATCGCATAGACCCAGGGCTTGCGCCGGGTGTGGCGACGCTGGTGGAAAACAATATAGGAGCCTTTCCCCGAAGTATTACCTATGATGGGTTGAATCTCTGGACGGCCAATGATGGGGGCGGGGCAGGGCTGGGTTCAATCACTAGATACAACATCGTTACCGATACCGAAACGACCTTTGGCGTAGGATTCAATCAGCCTAGAGGCATCGTCTTTGATGGTACGCATCTGTGGGTGGTTGATGAAGAGGCGGATGCGTTGCACAGGGTCAACCCCACCAACGGCACAATCATTGAAACTCTCGCCATGGGAACGATTACTTCTCTCACGGCGATTCCGGCTTTTGACGGCGCAAACATCTGGGTGCCGGTCGAAAACGGCCTCCAGGTAGTGAGCAATTCAACCCCTGCACGATTGTTGGCAACGCTGACTGGCAACGGACTCGGCGCCAACAATCGAGCGGTAGCCTTTGATGGCGAGCGCATCATCGTTACCAACAGCGGGGGGGTGGTTTCG
>JANMSG010000727.1:0-5871 GCA_031389065.1 Acidobacteriota bacterium
CATTTCTATTGCGACGGACAACAACAAACCATCAAGCTACGGACCAAGCTTAATTACTCGCTGGAAGGAACTCCGGAGCATCGTATTTGGGCGCGTCAAATTGATGGAAACGATCAGTGGAAAAAGCTTGAGGATTTACAGATTGGCGATTATGTAGCCATTGACCGGCAACTCGATCTTTGGGGTGATGACGTAGAAATAAACTTTCAAGCGCCACCCTCATCTCATGCCCGCTCATACTCTTTGCCCAAAAGGATGACCACAGACTTAGCTTACCTAATGGGACTGCTTGTTGGTGATGGCTCACTCACACGAAAAGACTATTTCGTGCTGACATCGGGCGATGAGTTTATTCGCAATGAATTTAGCAGAATAATTTGGCAGTTGTTTGGGTATAGCCCATATAAATGCTCCAGACAAATTGAGCTTAGAGTTACCAGTACACTGCTTAGAAATTTTTTCGCTCATCTGGGACTTGAATATAAATATTCCTATGAAAAGAGAATTCCCCAGACAATACGGCGCGCCCCGAAAGTGATTGCGCGCGCTTTTCTGCAAGGCTTATTCGATACAGACGGCCACGCAGCTACTCAGTATGGCAAAGTCAGTTATTCGACATCATCTTATGGTCTTGCCCAGGAAGTTCAACTAATGCTGCTCAACTTTGGCATCATCAGTTCGCTGCGAACCAAGAAAACCCCTTGCAGAGATAATTTCATAGTAAGTATTGATGGAGAAGACAGTATAAATTTCTATCAAAACATAGGTTTCCGCTTAGCACGCAAACAGGCTCGCTTCGCTCTTACCTCAAATGTGAGAATGCCCAATAAAGGAGGAATACCGCATTTAGAAATACCTCTTCGCCAATTGCGAACACAAATCGTACAAACTAAAAACAAGCCTTTGGCATTGAAACGAGCCAAATCCATCGGCAGCATTTTTCGTACATACATACCAAATCACCGAAATCCGTCATACGCAAAACTTGGTGAATTGGTGGATTACTGCCATTACAACAATGTGCCTTGCGTTGATTTAGAGGAGATTCAAGCGCATAGATATTTTTATGATCGTATTGAGGCAATTGAGTATGGAGAGGATGAAGTATTTGACCTAAGCGTTCCCAAAACACACTCCTATGTTGCAAACGGTTTTGTGAGCCACAATTCAACCTGGCTGCGTCAATGCGCTCTGATTGCGATCATGGCGCAAATCGGATCGTTCGTTCCGGCCGATGAAGCACGAATTTCTATTCTCGATAGAGTCTTTACACGTGTAGGAGCGTCGGACAATCTGGCGAGCGGGCGTTCGACCTTTATGGTTGAGATGACAGAGACAGCAAATATTTTGAACACGGCAACGCCGCGCAGTCTCGTTTTGCTTGATGAGGTGGGACGCGGTACGGCGACCTTTGACGGGCTTTCATTGGCTTGGGCGATTGCTGAATACTTGCACGACAATCCGCAACACGCGGCAAAGACTCTGTTTGCAACTCACTATCACGAGATGACAGAACTTGCGAAATTATTGCCCGGCGTTCGCAATTATCAAATGGCTGTCAAAGAATCGGGCGGTTCAATTGTCTTTCTCAGAAAAGTGGTCGAGGGCACCGCGTCGAAATCTTACGGCATAGACGTCGCGCGACTCGCAGGACTGCCGCGAAGTGTCGTTGAAAGGGCGAGAGAAATTCTTATTAATCTGGAAGCAAACGAATTGGATGTGATGGGCAGACCCAAGCTGGCGCGTCACCTGCCCTCGCGCAAGAAAGCTCCGCAACCGACATTGTTTGAAGCCGTGAATGAAGCGGTGGTTGATGAATTAAGAAATTTAGAGACCAACGATCTGAATCCCGAACAAGCTCTGGAAGCCTTGCGGAAATTGAAAGAGCGCTTGATGTGAGTACATGAAAATCAGCGCGACCATCATCACACTTAATGAAGAAGAGAATATAGCCGAAGCGCTGGGTTCGCTTGCCTGGGCGGATGAAATCATCGTCGTTGATTCCGAAAGCACTGACCGAACGGTTGAAATCGCTCTTGAATATACCAACAATGTCGTCACTCAAAAATGGCTGGGGTATGCTGCGCAAAAAAATTTTGCAACTGAACAAGCGACCTACGATTGGGTATTTAATCTCGATGCTGATGAGCGCGTCACACCTGACCTTGCGCAAGAGATACAGGCATTGAAACAGCTAGAAAAGCTTGATGCTGCGGCGTTTGAGATGCCGCGAAAAGTTTTTTATTTAGATCGATGGATAAAGTATTCCGGTTGGTATCCGGATTATAAAATCCGTCTGTACAACCGCACGCAGGGGCGCTGGCACGGCGATTTCGTTCACGAATCGGTGAAGGTTAACGGGCGCGTGAAAAGATTATCTAGTGACATTTTGCACTACACCGTTCACAATGTTTCGGAGCATCATTTGCGATTGGATCAATACACGACGCTTGCCGCAAAGGAAGCTTTTGAGAAGCATCGAAGAGCATCGTTTATTTCGATAGCCTTTTCGCCGTTTGCGACATTCATCAAATCTTACGTTTTCAAATTAGGTTTCCTGGATGGCATACCGGGACTTGCCATCGCGTATTTTGCTGCGCAATATGCCTTTCTGAAAAATATCAAGTTGTGGGAGTTGCACAATGGAAAGTAAAAAAGGGCTCGTTCATTTTGTTCATGGCAAAGAGAGCGGACCATGGGGAAGCAAGATTCAGCGCTTAGCGAAAGTCGCCCAAACGCAAGGCTACGCTGTTGAGAGTCTTGATTATTCAGGCATTGAAAATGCGTTGGAGCGGGTCGATAAATTAGTAGAAGCGCAGCCACCTGTAGATGATTTAATTCTCGTTGGTTCAAGCATGGGCGGGTATGTTGCAACTGTCGCATCAAAGATTTTATCGCCAAAAGGCTTGTTTTTGATGGCTCCGGCTTTCTTTATGCCCGGTTACGAAAGTGAAGACCTGAAACCTAGTGCTCAACTTACAACCATCGTTCACGGATGGCGCGATGAAATCATTCCGCCTCATAATAGTTTTCGCTTCGCCGAACAACACGAAGTCCAACTACAGATCATTAATGGCGACCACAGATTAAACGACCAGATAGATTTGATTGAGATTATTTTCGATTTCTTTTTGCAAAGAGTTACCGCGTTGTCTGAAAAGATCCTGAAGACAAATCTAGTTGATTAAAAATCCGGCAATCATGATTTCAGCACTTCTTTATAAAGCGCTTCGATTTGATCTATTACTTTGTCGCGGCTGAATTTCGCGTACACATCGCGTTGCCCTTGAGCGGCAAGTCTGTCACGCAGAGGCGCATCGGCAAGCAGCCACTTCATTTTTTCTGCCATCACATTCGCATCCTGTGGAGGGAAAAGCATGCCGTTAACATTCTCTTGAAGAATGCCTTTGATGCCGCCGACGTTTGAAGCCAGCACCGCTCGGCGAGCCGCCAGCGCTTCGATCGTCACCAGAGAAAAACCTTCATCCCAGGAAGGCACAACGACAACATCGACTGCCGCTAATAACTCCGGCACGTATTGCACAAAGCCCATAAATCTTATCCTGTCATGAATTCCCATGGTTTCGGCAATTTGATGAAGGCGGTAGGTGAAACTCTGTGAGTCTGAATTTTCTTCGCCAGCGAATAAAAATTCAACGTCTGAGCGGGTTCGACAAATTTGACCGGCAGCCCGTATGAATTCTTCCTGCCCTTTTTCGGGCGTAATCTGCCCGATACAAGCGACGGAAAGATTCGCCTTGATTTGAAACATGGCTCGCGCTTTATCGCGATCCACGCCTTGAAAACGAGAAGTATCAATCCAATTCGGTATCACGGGGACGCGCTCAGGGTCTAATGTGAGTCGTTCAATAAGAGAATCGCGCACCGGTTCAGAAACGGCTATGAAAGCGGCTGCGCTGCCGAGAAGCCATCTGTAAACAGCGTTTTTTTTCATTGGCAAATAATGATGGCGGGTCAAAATCAATTTGCAATTTTGAGCGCGGCGACAAGCCAGAGCCGCAACCAGATAATCTCTGCCGACATGAGCAAGAACGATATTGATATTGTGTTTGTCAATGAGTTCGGCAATCGCTCGGCTTGAATAAACATCCAGTGAATTTTTCAAAGGCAATTCATGCCAGGAAGCAATCACGCCAGCCAGCGGTGCGCGTAAAGGGCTGTCAGGGCGAACGACAAGATAGACCGCATGTCCGCGACTGGCGAGGGCGCGAACCAGATCGGCTACGTGAACCTCTCCGCCTCCCAATTCGCTTGCCGAACATATCTGTAGAATCTTCATATGAGCTGCCCGTATTCTGCTTTCAATGAATTCCCTGATTTATTATTGGCGCTGTGTAGCTATCTTTTTCATATTCTTTGACGAATCTTTGCCCAATTTGTGACCTATGAAAGACAACAACAAAAAAGAATGTGGGCAAAAGAATACAGGACTCTTGCGTCAGAGAAAAGTATTCAAACTGCTATCTGCGATTTGTTCTTACATTACAGCCTGTTGGCGAGTAGCCGCGTGAAATTGGAAGGCTATATCGAATGTGAGAGAGCGTAGCCCAGCAGAGCGGGCAGTCATTTTTTTCTCTTGCACCTACGGATTTGAGATATAGAATAGAGAAGCATCTGACCTCAGCTTTTTAACCTAACCGAATCTTTATCTCCAGGGAGCAAATTTCGATTGGTCTTACCGGACTTACATTCGATCAAAAGCAAGGGGGCGCTTGTGCAGCAAGATGCAAGCAACACAATCCTCGTTGTAAATGACCATCCAGATCAACTTCAGATATTGAAAGTTCAGTTGGAAAGTGCTGGGTATCAGGTACTGACGGCAATAGATGTTGATGAAGGTCTAAAAATTGCTACACGTGAATATCCTGATCTGATCATCAGTGAGATGATGTTGCCTCGTATGTCAGGCATCGAAATGTGTCGCCTGATACGCGCCACACCTGGCCTTTTTCGCATTCCTATCATGTTGGTTAGTGCGATTGGTGTTGATAGCGCAAGTGCAGTCGAAGGTCTACATATGGGAGCCGACGATTTTCTTGAAATCCCTTACGATCCCCTGCGCCTGATCGCGAAAACCGCAAGGCTTTTGGTGCGGAAACACGATGAAGATGCACGTTTCGGTTTGGCTTCTCTCGTTTATTTTTCGGATGACGCGATGATTGGCAAAACCTTAGGTGGTATGGTCACAAGTTGGAACCCGAGCGCCGAGAAGATGTATGGCTATACAGCTGCAGAAGCCATCGGGCGTCACATCTCGTTTATCATCCCACCTGAACGCGTTGCCGAATTAGCGTGGATTGATGAGCAGATCCAGAAGGGTGAGCGAATCCAAAACCTGGAGACGGTGCGGATCAGGAAGGATGGTGCCCAGGTGGACGTCTCGATCAGCATTTCTCCAATCAAGGGTGCAGGCGAACGACTCGTCGGGGCTACGACCATTTCTCGCGATATCACGGAGCGCAAGCGCGTCGAGCATGAGTTACGGAAGAGCGAGGAGCGCTATCGTGACTTGGTAGAAAATGCTCATGACCTCATCTACACCCATGACCTGAATGGCACCTATACATCGGTAAATAAAGCCTGCGAACAAATCACTGGCTATACACGTGATGAAGCTCTTCGCATGAACCTCAAGCAGATCGTCGCCCTTGAGTATCAAGAGAAGGCTCACCTGATGATTGGTAGAAAACTTGCCGGTGAGGAGGATACCATCTACGACCTGGAGATCATCGCTAAAGATGGCAAGCAGATTGCCGTGGAGGTCAACACCAGATTGATCTTTCAAGATGGGGTTCCGGTTGGCGTGCAGGGTATCGCTCGTGATGTAACTGAGCGCAGAAGCGCCGAAGT
>JANMSG010000731.1:0-5371 GCA_031389065.1 Acidobacteriota bacterium
GTGCGCGGTTGGGGTTTTAACAACGCAACGCACAATCAACTGGTTCTACAGCGAGTTTCAGGCGTCAATACCGATTACATCGAAGTGATGTATCGCGCCGGCATTGACAACCTTTCAAACAACAGAGTTGCGAGGTTGAAGATGCACCATGTTACGCCCGATTTTATTGAGGAGATGCGCCGGCAAGGTTTCGATAAACTCTCTATTGATCAATTGATGAGCCTGAAAGTTCACAACATCAACACAGCTTTTATCAATGAAGTGCAGAGTTGGGGTTACGGCAAACTCTCGTTAAACGAATTGCTACAGATTCGCGTCCACAAAATTACACCGAACTTTGCACAAGAAATGAAAACCTTCGGTTATGACAACCTGCCGTTAAACAAGCTCGTTCAATTGAAAGTGCAAGGCGTGAGCCCAGAATATATCAAAGAGATGCGCAGTCTTGGCATGGAGAATGTAACGATTGACCAGTTGATTCAAGCGAAGATGCATGGCGTGAATACTGAATTTGTAAAGAGGTTGCAAGCCGCAGGGTTCAAGAATGTTTCCGTCAAGCAAATGATAGATATGAAGCGGCACGGTATTGATGAAATTCTGTTGAAAAACAGCCGGTAAATGACGTTCAAAACCATGTGACGCGAGTTTCAATCCGTATCGGTTTTGTTGTTCAACACAGACTGAAATTTGCGTCACAAAAAACCACCGCCCAGCCAAAAGTTAAAGGTTAAGGAGTATGACAATGAGAAAAATTATTCTTCTCGCGACCCTCGCATTATTGATTTACAGCTTCTCGGGTTCCTCTCACGCAACGCAAGATTCAATCAGCGGAGATTGGACGGCGAGAGTTAAAGACAGCGCCAATGGCAAGAAACTCTGGCTCAACCTGCGTATTGACCGCGACGACAGGAAAGGCTCTTCCAATTGGGGCAGCGATATGTCGCTTCAAGATTTCAAAGGGTTTGATGCGAACGCCAACGGGGCGGTGCAATTCAATATTTCCAGAGAAGCCGGCACCATTACTTTCGACGGCTTATTCCAAAATGGCAATGGGGTTGGCAGTTTTAAATTTGCTCCGAACGGCAGTTTCATCAGCAATATGCGAAGTCTGGGCTATGAAAACATTCCGCTTGAGAAACAATTTGCCATGACGATGCACGATGTCAGCACAGCCTATGTCAACGAATTGAAAGGTGCAGGCTATGACAAAGTGCCGCTCGATAAATTGGTTGCCATGCGCATATTTAATGTCAATGCAGAATTCATCAAGAGTATGGCGGCTTTAGGCTACGACAAACTTTCGATGGATAAGCTGGTGGCTTTGCGGGTTCACAAAGTAGATGAGGAATTTATTAAAGAAGCCGAATCGCTAGGCTACAAGAATTTGCCGATTGATAAACTGCTGGCGATGCGCATTCACAAGCTTGACAGAGAGTTTATCAATCAAGCGAAAGAGATGGGCTTTGGCGACCTTCCTATGGACAAGCTGATGTCTATGCGAATCCACAAAGTTGATGCGGAATTTATCAAAGGCGTAAAGGAGATGGGCTATAACGATTTGCCATTTGATAAGTTGGTATCGATGCGAATCCACCAGGTGAATGGCGAATTCATCAAAGAGATGGAAGACGCGGGCTTCAAACAGATTCCTTTAGATAAGCTGGTGGCGATGCGCATTCATCGTGTTGACAGCAAGTTTGTCAAAGAGATGAAAGACGCGGGCTTTAACAATCTGACCGTTGATGATTTGGTACGTCTGCGCATACACGGGTATGACGCAGAACGAATTAAAAAGATGAAAGACAAATAAGCGTGTCTCTCATTACCGCTTCCGTCCCTCGTGTAATGGTTTGAAACATACCTTCACGCGAATTGTACAAGCGTCGCTCTCCGGCTGAAAAAGCTTGTGCAATTCGCGCCTTTTCCTCTGCGAAAATCCTCATGATTTCTATCGAGGATGGCGTTTCGCTTTTGGGACAAAGCGATCCCACAAGCGCACATAACGTCTTTTCTACTTCCTTTATTTTTCAAAATTCCCTCAAAGATTTAATCGTTTAGCCGCTAAAAACGCTCTGGCACGAAATTTGGTTAAAAGCTTCAGGGCTTTTCATTGCGTTCCGATGTTTGTTTGGACAAAATTGAAAAGTAATTTTTTAAGCAAGAGGGAAATAATGATAGAACTCAGGAACGTCGAAAAGTCTTATAAAGCAGGTCACGAAGAGAATTTTGTTTTGCGCCGCATCAATCTGGATATTGCGGAAGGCGATTTTATTTCCGTGATGGGACCTTCCGGTTCCGGCAAATCAACATTACTCGCCATACTCGGATTGTTAGATTCTGCCTGGAAAGGCGAGTATCACTTCTTCGACCAAGCCGTGCATAAATTGAATGTCAAGCAACGAGGCGAACTCAACAAAAAATACATAGGCTTTGTTTTTCAACAGTACCACTTGATTGACAATCTGACGGTGTACGAGAATTTAGATATACCGCTGTCCTATCGCGATGTGAAGAAATCCGATCGTCAAGCCATCGTCGGCGATGTCCTCGACCGATTTAGCATCGTCGGTAAAAAAGACCTATACCCTTCGCAACTATCCGGCGGGCAACAACAGTTGGTAGGCATCGCCAGAGCCGTGATCGGCAATCCGAAATTAATATTAGCGGATGAACCGACGGGCAATCTTCATTCGAGTCAAGGCAAAGAGATCATGGAGCTTTTCAAAAAACTTAATGAACAGGGTACGACGATCATTCAGGTAACGCATTCGGAAGAGAACGCCGCCTATGGGCGAAAAGTAATCAGACTCTTCGATGGTTGGATTATGAAAGATTGATCGGCTGATTCAAAATGCCTTGCAAAGGAAAGGTCCCGTAGACTGTCTAGTCTGCGGAAGTCTAGTGCCAGGAATTCACTGAAAATCCGGCGGGCTTTGATTCATATGCGCACCGCAGACTAGGCAGTCTACGGTACCCTTAGAAACTCTTAGATACACTCGAATCGTGATTTACCGCAAAGGCGCAAAGCGCGCAGCGTATTCGCAGATTAGGACGCACAAACTCCGCGTTACTGTTGCGTCCTGCGGCGTCTTTGTAGTGAATGAACATTTCGCAAAAAGTGAGTAGAGCAAGCCAGGTTTTGAGAAACAATCTTGCTTCCATATAATTCTCAGCAGTTGAAATATAAAAATGAGCCCACAAGATTTTTCAAATATTAAAGTATTAATTGCCGACGACCAGCCCGACGTGCTCGAAGCCTTGCGCCTCTTGCTCAAATCTGAAGGCTATAAACTGGAATCGGCTTCATCGCCCGCGAAAATTTTACAAGCCCTTGAACAGCAAGACTTCGACGTTCTGTTGATGGATTTAAATTATGCGCGGGATACAACCTCTGGCAAAGAAGGACTCGATTTAATCACCCGCATTCAATCCACTGACAGCACCCTGCCGATCATTGTGATGACCGCCTGGAGCAGCGTCGAACTCGCCGTTGAAGCCATACGGCGCGGGGCGCGCGATTTCATCGAAAAGCCCTGGGACAATGCGCGACTCTTAACGACGCTCAGAACCCAGATTGAACTCGGTCAAGCGCTGCGCAAGGGGCAACGCCTCGAAGCGGAAAATCGCATCCTGCGCGATACCAGACGTCCTACCTTGATTGCTGAATCTCAGACCATGAAACCTGTGCTGCAAATCATCGAGCGCGTCGGGCCTTCGGATGCCAACGTCTTAATCAATGGCGAAAACGGCACCGGCAAAGGTGTCATCGCCGCAACGCTTCACGCCATCTCGCAACGCGTTTCGAAACCTCTGGTGACGGTCAATGTAGGCGGTTTATCCGAAGGCGTTTTTGAAAGCGAATTGTTCGGTCACGTCAAAGGCGCGTTTACGGACGCCAAGGTTGATCGCGTCGGCAGGTTCGAGCTTGCCGAACGCGGCACGCTTTTTCTTGACGAGATCGCCAATTTGCCTGTCAATCAACAGCCGAAACTTTTACGGGTTCTTGAAACCGGCGAATTCGAGCGCGTCGGCTCTTCAAAGACTCGCCGCGCCAATGCGCGAATCCTTTCCGCTACGAACGCCGATTTGAACAAAGAGGTTGATGAAGGGCGTTTCAGACAAGATCTGCTTTTCAGATTGAACACCGTTGAAATCAACTTGCCGCCGCTGCGTGACAGACGCGAAGATATTCCGCTGCTTGCGATGCACTTTCTGAATCAACACGCCAAGCATTACAGAAAAACTCTCAAAGGCTTTGATGACGCGGCTACCAAAGCTTTGTTAAAACACGCTTGGCCCGGTAATGTGCGCGAACTCGATCACGCCATTGAACGTGCCGTGTTGATGTCAATGGGCGACATAATAGGGGCTGTTGATTTAGGATTGCAGAGAGGACGCGAAGCCGTTCGGCGTTTGGAAGATATGAGCCTCGAAGAAGTCGAATCGTTTTTAATTCAAAAGACGCTCTCGCAATGCGATGGTAACGTCAGCCGCGCCGCCGAAAAACTTGGCTTGAGCCGTAGCGCACTTTATCGCCGTCTTCAACGTTATGAGATATGAAATTATTCGGATGGCAGATCACTCTTTCGCGCGCTTCGCAAACTACAGGCGAAACTTTTGACGCCAGAGAGAGCCTCGAAAAAGCCGAAGAACAACTTCAAAAACTCAAAGCCAGAGCCGAAGCAGAAAGACAAAGACAGCGCTCAACTCACAAACCGCCGGAACAAAAAATCAGTCATGACAGGAAAGCTTTGTTGATGTCTTTAACATCAGGCTTGCCCGCCATATTGATCTCCTTACTCTTTTTATGGAAAGGCGATTTCACGCCGAAAGTTCAATGGACACTGACGGTTTTCATCACCTGTATATGGCTGGGGTTTTCTTTCGCCATGCGCGAGCGCATTGTGCGCCCTCTGCAAACCATCTCAAATTTATTAGCGGCGTTGCGCGAAGGCGATTTTTCCATACGAGCCAGAGGCGCAAGGCACGACGACCCGCTCGGCGAAGTCTTGATTGAAGTCAATTCACTGAGCGAAGTTTTACGTCAGCAGAGGCTTGGCGCTTTGGAGGCTACGGCCTTGCTAAGCCGCGTGATGTCGGAGATAGATGTCGCGGTCTTCGCTTTTGATCATGATAAAAATTTGCGTTTGACCAATCGAGCCGCCGAGCGCTTACTGGCGCAACCTCTGGAGCGCTTGTTGGGACGCAACGCGATGGAACTGGGTCTTGCCGATTGTCTGGAAGGCGAAGAGATGCGCACCATTCAAGCGAATTTTCCAGGCGGCAACGGCAAATGGGAAGCGCGGCGCAGCGCTTTTCGAGAAGGCGGTCTGCCACTGCAATTGCTGGTGCTTTCCAATTTGAGTCGCGC
>JANMSG010000743.1:0-14537 GCA_031389065.1 Acidobacteriota bacterium
CCAGGCTTCAGATACTCCACCCATTTTTTCAGCGCATCTTCAGCCAGTCCCTTCTCACGCGCCACTTCAGCGAGCGCTCCCCCATCGTGATAGACCTTTCGGGCAGCCAGCATATAATCGGCTAGACGAAGGCTCTGTTGCGTGGTAGAGCGCTCTTTCTCTGCGTCTACAATCTCCTCAAGTGCAAGCCTGATGCGCGTTACCTTAGCCTGATGAGAGCGGTTTTGTGTTTGATACTGCTCAAACTCTTCTTTAGAAACCAGCGGTTTTTCTAGCACGGCGGAGACGTGTGAATCCGCATTCTTAAAGCTCCGCGTGCTGGCGAAGATCGAAATCAGCGAATAGTAATCCTTCGTCAAAATCGGGTCGAACTTGTGATCGTGGCAGCGGGCGCAGGAGATCGTTATGCCTAAAAAAGCTTTCGATGTGACATCCACCTGTTCGTCGTAGACGTCATAAAGCATCTTCTTTTTATCCTGTTGCGCGATGGCTTTGGGACCGAGCGCCAGAAAGCCCGTGGCGATAATGCCCGCACGGTTGACGCTCTTTGGATCATCGGCAGGCAGTAGGTCTCCGGCGATCTGCTCACGCACAAACCGATCATAAGGCAGATCGCGATTGAAGGCTTCGATCACATAATCGCGATACTTCCAGGCATATGGATAGCGATGATCTTCATCGTTGCCTGTGGAATCTGCATACCGTGCGACATCGAGCCAATGTCGCCCCCAGCGCTCGCCGTAGCGCGGCGATTCGAGCAATCTCTCGACTACTTTTTTGAAGGCAACAGGAGATGTATCGGCTAGAAAATCTTGAATCTCCTGTTCGGTCGGCGGCAAGCCTGTGAGATCAAAGGTCGCTCGCCGCAGCAGGGTCAGCTTATCAGCTTGCGGAGCCGGTTTCAGATTCTTCTCTTCCAGTTTTTTCAGGATGAATTGATCTACAGGTGTAGTCGCCCAGCGCCCTGTGATGATCTTCGGCGGAGTTGCGTCCTTCATCGGTTGGAAGGCCCAAAAGTTTTTCTCGCTTTCACGGAATTCTCTGGAGGCTTTGGGCTTCGACCAGTTGGCAACCGGTTGGGTAGCGCCTGGCCAGGGGGCTCCCATCTTCACCCACGCAGTGAGTGCGGCGATTTCATCAGTTTTGAGCTTGCCCATCGGGGGCATTTTTAAATTGCTGTCGTAACTTATCACCTGCAACAGACGACTGGATTCAGGTTGCTCCTTAGAGATGAGAGGCCCGCTATCCCCGCCCTGAAAAAAACCTTCGGGCGTCGAAAGATCGAGTCCGGCACTCTTGAGTTTGGGGTTATGACAACTCTGGCAGTTCTTCACAAGAATCGGGCGAATCTTCTTCTCAAAAAATTCGTGCTGCTCGCTCGTTTGCGGTGATGCGCTGCTGCCTAGATGGGCTTGCGCCACAGGCCATTGCAGCATGACAGCGCTGCTAATCAATCCCAGTATCAAGGTTATCTTCACCAGCCGCCGCTGACGGTGTGAGTTGCTCATATATGCTTTAACAGGAAAAAACCGTTTCATTGCCCTCCTCACTAAACAATCCGTTTTGGGGATTATAAATGTTATCGGTAAATTACTCCACCTTTCGCGGACTTTGCAAATTTTCTTCCCTTCACAAAGATTCAAGAGACACGAGGAACGGGCAGTGTGTGGTGGCTCTTGCCTGCCAGTGGAAACTAATTCCTACCCCGCCCAGGCAACTCATCTGGTCGTGACGCGAAGTGGTTCCATGAGCCGTCCGTCAGTGAGATACCCAGGAGTATCGCGAAGCCGATTAAGCGCGTAGCACTTGTCGTCTCACTCTGAATCTGCCTTCCATTTCTTTCTTACAGGACCATCATCTTGATAAATCGTTGACATCGCCTCTTCAATACTCAACTCAAATAAAATGTATCTCTCTTTTGGGTCTAAGCCAATCTCTTTTGCTTGCTCGAATGCCAGACTGCATATGGCTGCATCGGTTATCAGCTTGCTCCGACCTCGAATCACGAACTCGCCTGTCCCTCCGCTGTTGTCTTCGACTGAGCAATGCAGGGCAAAGCGTGGATCGCGCAGCAAATCGTGTTTTTTAGGAGAGGTGGGTTCCATATGTAGAAAGAGATGTCCATCTGCAATAAAAGGTGAAACCGGATGAACACGAGGAGAACCATCCAAACGAATGGTGGCGAGGTAACAGATTCTGCGGCTCATTCTGTGTACGCCGAACGATGCCAGTTCAGGCGCAGAGTCGGAAAACAGCTTCCAGGTCATCATGATTCACCTCTCTTTTCACTGTTGCCCAGCGGCGTCACCGATCACTGGCTCGAAATGTTCCACTGTAGGAAAAGGGTCATAAAAATGATGGAGTAACCGTTTCCAATCCTGATATTCCGGCGACTGACGAAAGCCTATGGTGTGAGCTTCGAGTGTTTGCCAATGAACCAATAGAATATAACGATGAGAAGTCTCCACACATTTTTTTAATTCGTGGGCAATATACCCAGGCATAGAGGCAATAATGGGCGAAGCCAGTTGGAAGGCAGCTTCAAACTCAGCGGCTTGCCCTTTTCGAATATTCAAAACGGCTACTTCGAGAATCATTCTATTCACTCTGGTATCTAAGATTGAAGCGCCTAACCTGAGTTAGATCATGAAAAAAAGTCCATGCTTTGACAAACCTGTTTCGCTTATCAATATTTTGTTTTTGTTTCAGACCTTATCTTAATAGCCGCGATTAAGAAGAGAGATAAATCTGCGCTCTAGCCAGGCTAAGCGAGTTTGCCGAAGCGCTCGGTGAATTCCTGTACGGAAAGATTACTGGCTTCAGCCAATTTCGCTACCCACGCTTCATCAGCGAAATCTTTCTTGCCGATTCGCACCATGTAATCACGCGCTACCTGATAGCTTTCCGTCTCAATATCTACAAGTCGCAAACGCCCGCGCCCGGTTGCCAGGTCTACTACTTCATTGAAAGGAATCGCCTCGAACTCGCCCCCCTGAATGGTTATCAACGCGCCTTGTCCGCCGCTAAGCAGATACCGCACCGCCGCGTAGCCCAAATCGCGGGCGTACTCGGCATCGTAAGGAATCGGCGGCGCACAGCGAAGTTCATAACCGATGGTCTTATCAACGAGGGTTACTTTGATGCCTCGTCGTTCCAGGCGAGCCTGAACTTCACTTTTCACCTTGCGGCCAAGATCAATTTCCGTGACCCGAATATTGCCTTGCGCGTCGCGGTCTACGTCTTGAAGTTCTGCCACTTCCTCCGGGTCGAAGCGTTCGACCAGCGCCTCTGCCAGAAGCGCCACACCGTAGTTGCGGCCACTGGCGCGGCGCTTGATGATTGAGCCTTCGATAATATCCGCGATGTCTGAAAGCGAAATCGTCGCATCCTGAAATTCTTCGGGAATAATCGTACAGGTGACGCTTGCGGCTTTGCCTATGCCGAGCGTCAGGTGTCCCGTTGGGCGTCCCATCGTCACGCCCAGATACCAGCGTCCAGTCGTGCGCGCGTCTTCCATCAATTGCTTGATCAGCCCCACGCCAACATGCCTGGCGGTTTCGTAGCCGAGCGTCGAGACCGAAAAGGGCAGCCACAAATCGTTATCTATGCTTTTGGGAATTTGTACGGCTTTGATCGCGCCTTTGGTTTCCTGCTCAATGGCAACCGTGCTGCGCAACAGGTCGTCGCCACCGATGGTCACGAGCGCGTCAATGCGCAGCTTATTGAGCGCGGCGATAGCATTTTCGAGACTCCGCTGATCACCTGTGATGTCTGTGCGTGAGGTGCCTAGAATCACCCCGCCGTCAAAATGTATGCGCGAGCATTCATCAATGGTCATCTCGTGTTGTTCGTCTGTGTAACGTTCTGCCAGCCACTCAAAGCCATCGTGAAAGCCTATAGGCTTGCAGCCCATTTTGATTGCTTCAATCGCCACAGCGGCAATCACACCATTCGTTCCAGGTGCAGGACCGCCGCCAACCAGTATGCCAATTCTCTTAATATTCATAAGCAGTAGTCGGTAGTCGGTGGTCGGTGGTCGGAAATCAGGCTTCTTAAAACCGATTACCGATTACCGACTACCGACTACTTATTTTTTTGTGTTAAGTACTCGAACCGTTCGCGGAATTCTTCAGAGGACAGATTGCCTGCCGTAGCAAGTTTGTCAACCCACATAGGGTCTTCAAAGTCTTGCGGGTCAAGCCGGATCATGTACTCGCGTGCCACGCGGAAACCTTCGCTTTCGATATTCACCAGCCGCACACGCGTCTTGCCGGTTTCCGGCTCGCGTATCTCTTCAAAGGGAATCGGAATCATTTTTCCTCCCTGAACGCTGATCATCGCACCAGACCCGCCATTGAGTAGAAAGCGAATCGCGCTGTAGCCGAGATCGCGGCAATAAGCCATATCAAACGGAATCGGCGCGGCACAACGCAATTCATAGCCAATGTTTTTATTGGTGATGGTCACGCGTATGCCTCGCCCGTTGAGTCGCCCTTGAACTTCGGCTTTGACCTTGCGTGCCAGATCAACTTCGGCAAAGCGTATGTGGCCGTGTTCGTCGCGTTCAACGTCCTGTAAATCGGCCATCTCCTGCGGGTCCAGCTTATCAATCAAGCCTTCAGCAAGAACCGCTACCCCGTGAGGTCTGTCCATCGCCCGGCGCTTGATGATCGCGCCTTCGACAATATCGCAGATGGTCGAAAAAGAGATGGTCTCCCGTCCAAATTCCTCGCCGATGACGGTGAGCGTTGCGCCTGCGGCTTTACCTATGCCAAGCGCCAGATACCCGGCTTTTCTCCCCATTGCGACCACAATGAACCAGCGTTTCGTCGAACGTGCATCTTCCATAAGATTTTCGACAAGCTCAACACCGTAGTGTCGCGCTGTCTGATAGCCAAAAGTCGGTATGTGGTTCGGCAGCGGTAAGTCGTTATCAATGGTTTTCGGAACGTGGACGGTTTGGATTTTATGCTCTGACGCAATGGCTACATAACTCGATGACAGTGCCGTATCATCGCCGCCGATGGTTACCAGATGAGTGACGCCAAGCGAGAGCAGCGTTTCTACTACGGCGCGTATGGATTCTTCCGATTTCGTAGGGTTGGCGCGCGCCGTACCCAATACGGATCCGCCGTCAAGATGTATGCGTGACACATCTTCGATGCGAAGTCGCCTGACCTTCGCGGTGTCTCTCTGCATCAACCACTTGAATCCATCTTGTATGCCGAGGACTTCAAAGCCTTCATTAATAGCTTCTATGACAGCCGCCGAAATCACCGCGTTAATTCCCGGAGCGGGGCCACCGCCAACCAGAATCGCTAAAACCTTTTTTGCAGACATCGAAAGCTTCCCCATTCATCAAACGATCAGTTTTTAAAGAAAACGATTCTACCTGACGAAGAAGGTTTTTAATAGCCGTCTTTGTTTTGGGTAGGGGAATCTTTTGTTGCCGCACAAAAATAATTCCATAAACCGATCAGTTTCTCACAGTTGTTGATTTTGGCAGCATCGTTGCGTCTAAAATGTCGAAAGACAAAGTAATTATAAAGCAACTCCTGCTCGTCAAATAGATCGTTCACACATTGGATAGCTTATTGAATCGGCGCGCGAACGGCGCGCCCTGGAGAGAAATCGTTGCGTAGCTTGCCATCACTTACGACAAGGGAACCGTTCACCAGTACATATTGAATACCCTCTGAATACTTCCCAGGCTCTTCGAAGGTTGCTCTATCAATGATGCGTTCAGCGTCGAATATTGTCAGATCAGCATCCGCGCCTATACGTATACGCCCTTTGTTCTTCATCATCGGCACGCGCTTTTCCAATCGTTGCGCGGGCATCAATGTCATCTTGCGCAGCGCATCCATCAGTGTCAGCACCTTCTCCTGGCGGACATAGCGCCCTAACACTCGCGCATAAGTACCTGACGCGCGTGGGTGACCTTTCCCCTTATTCAAAATGCCGTCGCTGGCAATCATTGGCAAAGTGTGCGCCAGCGCCGCCTTTACGACGTTTTCAGGAATACTATGAACCGCGATCATCCCACCGGTTTTCCTGTAGCGCTCGAAACTCTCTGCGGTGAGCCGCTCACCTGTAGCTGCCCATTGCAGATCTTTGTAATCTATTCCCATGCTCTCTTGCCATCCCCCTGCGAAGATCGCTGATTCAATCCCCGTCATTCCAGCCGTATAGGGATAGCACTCGGTGGTTATATCCATACCGCGACCTCGCGCATCACTGATCATTTGTAGAAGACTTGGCGTATCTCTGAGTCCCATACTGGTGATGTGAACGACATGAACAGAAGCCCCGGTTATCGCCGCTACAGCGATTACTTCTTCGAGCGCACGTATGCTATTCATAGGTTCTTTGATGCCGCCGTAGCGCATGTGAACGTGACAGGATGCGCCGAAGCGCGACGCGACGCGGAACATCTCCAGAATCTCCAGATGCGAGGCTGCTGCCGTGTAATTAATGCCGAAGCCAGCCGCAACTGCGCCGCGCTTTAATCCTTTCTCCATGAGTCGAGCAAACTCTGCGATCTCTTCATCTGTTGCAGCACGGCTGGCCGCATCGCCTGTGGGTACAAAGGTGCCGGCGTCCTTCATCAAGCTCATGCGTACAGGAATATGACCGATGCTGACACCGTAATTGATGAGCATCTTGCCTTCGCGTTCGGCGTACCAACGATCTATATCCGCCGTAGCAACTTCAAGGTCTAGAGCCGTCGTCACGCCATCCATTGCCTGAGCGCGATGGTGCTCTTCATTCATGTCGTGAACGTGCATGTCTATGAATCCTGGCGAGACGATCAATCCCCTGGCATCAATTGTGGTGCGTCCATTCAAGGCTTTGCTGCTGATGGCTTCAATCTTGCCGCCTGTGATGCCAAGGTTTCGCAGGGCATCGAGTTTCGATTCCGGGTCAACAACTCTGCCATTTAAGATAACCACTTCATAGACTTTCGCAGGCACGGAAGAAGCGATGCTGACAAAGGGAAGACCGCTCACCATCGGCAGTAAGAATGTCGGAAGGATTAGCCAAATTCGCCGCATAGCAAACGATTTTCTCATATTTGATCTCTCCTCAATTCAACAGGAATTGTAGGGACCCGAAGCAGAGTTGACCGAGCGCTCGATCATACCACCTGCGGGTGCCGCGAAACATAACAACATGTGAACCGCGCTCCGGTCAATCATTGAGTCAGGCTTGACTCAGCATCTCTTACTTTTTTGTAGACTTGTACACGGATTATCGAATGAGGCGCAGCGAAATTGTTGATCCTCGTTTGATACGGTAAACCGCAACCTCGCTTTTGAGAGAGTGGCGATTGCATCTGCGAAAGCTGAAAGCCTCTGTGTGGGGCGGGCAATTATCTTCGGTAAAGATGTCGAACAGCTAGAGCTTTCCTAAAGTGCAGGCGAGGTAGCGGTAACTGTCTAGTCTGCGCCAGTCTTGCGCCGAGAATAACCTGGAAAGCTAGCGGGACTTGATTCCAGTCAACCGCAGACTAGACAGTCTACGGTACAATCAGGATTCCTATAGCAGTTTTTTGTTGCTTATAATAAACCGCATGTGTATATTCACTCCGCGCGATAATCTTTGCAGGCTCAAATGCCTTTGACTAACAACCATTCTTAGAGGTTTAGTAAAGGCCACTACCTAAATCAACACGGCTCAAAGATTATTTGCTTCGAGTATTACGAGCTGCCGAAATCTGTCTCTTCTGGTTGTAATAGAAATCGAAGTAAACTCATACAATCATGAGGGACAGGCAGATTGGCAGTAGAATCACCTCAAGAATATTTTGCAGCAACGTTTCGATAAAGCCATAAAACCCATTGGTAAAGCTGTACCGTTTATCACTAAACGATCTAGATGTAGATAGAAAAAAGCATCTATGTGCAAATAGAACTTTATAGGTGTGGGTAGATCCATTTATTAGCAGATGGCTCTCTTAGTACGTCTAACGCCTGTTGGGCATCTTTCCGTTGATATGGTTGTTATTACTTTACGAATGAATGAGGAAAATTTATGTTTCAACTTACCCTAAAGTTATATTCTTCCCGTCAACCGCTTGTCGCGCTGTTGCTCATTTTACTTGCGATTGGGTTTTCAGGATGCACCCGCTCTTTACGCCAAGAAGGTGCTAAAGTTGCTCAAGCAGGAAGCGTTACTTCCAAACAAATGGCGGAATACTACGAAACGCTTCAACGAGACAGCGTTGATACCTACGAGTTGAATGCATTCCGCGAAGCATATCTTCTTCAAAAAAGTTATGACGACGCGGTAAAAAAGGCTAGAGCAGAAGGAAGACAGATTACCCAACCTCCTTCTTTTGGACTGTCAGATTTGGACAAAGAAATCCTTAAGGAATACCAAAAGACCTATCAAGCGTTGGCGGCTAGGATTCGCCTTGCCAAGGCAATGCAAGATGCTTACGGGAGTTATGCTCGTTTATCGGATTACGATTCGACGAAGGAGGTTCTCAATAATATTGACGGTCTCATCAAAACAGTAAGTGCCGCATCAAGCCTTGTTTTACCCGACCCGACTGGTACGGTAGGAGCTTTAGTACAAGGGCTATTCAAGGATATTGTTGGGGAGCTAGAAACAATTAGACAAAATCGCAAGCTGTTACGAGAAAGCAATCGCCTCATTCCGATTTTAGAGAAATTGAGACAAATTTTCGACGCTGAAAGAGTTTTGTATGGCGGTGATGCTGAAGTGGCAGATAGTCAAGGTGTAAAACGCAAGGTGTCTGGCATTGCAGGCCGACGTGCGGCTGCGTATAAATTGGTGGCGCGTGAACTCGTTGAAGGTGATGCCGTAATTTCTACCTCAATGGTAAATCGAGTTCTCAACCAATACCAACTGCGTTTTCCTGAACCACAAGTTCCTTTTTCGCAACCCGCTCTCAAAGCTGGAATCGTAAAGATTATTGAGTCAAGGGCATATCCTTTGGCGCAACTTTCAGAGGACGTAGGTGAGAAATTATCTAGAAGTTTAGGCAATCTTGTAAGTTTGCATCAACAACTCGCTGTGAAAAAGCCATTGGAATTAAACTCTCTCATCGAAAATTCGGGAACAGCACAGGTTTTGCTAGACCAGCTTAAAGCACAAGGAGTGTCATCGGATTTTATTAATGAACTTTTGAAAGCAATGGAAAAAGGAGTGCCACAATGAGCGACCAAGATATTTACCTACTGTTCAGTGAGCAGTTTCGCATGATAGACGACAATCTGGACGACTTAGTGAAGAAGGCGCAAGATTTCGCGCAGGCAAATCAAATTATTGATGCTTGGAAACAAGCCAACTTGAATTATCTCAAGGCACGCAACAAAATTTTTTCTGCACACGCCGAGAGGATTAAAGATTTAGTGAGAGAGTTTAAGGAAGAGCAAGAATCAATTGAACAATCGCTCATGGATTTAAAGAATGGAGCGAAAACAATTGGTCAAGTCAGCAAAATTATTTCTGTTGGCGTTGAGGCAGGTAAGAAGTTGCAAGAAGCAGTTTGAGTTTTAGCGCCACTATACATATTTGAACGCAAGGCTGAACAGGTCATTGGACGCGAGCGCGAAACAGCAACTTTCTTATTCACGTCGTCCGTTAAACTGAAGCTTTCATTGGCGGTTTCGCGCCGCATCAACTCCACGTTAGGCAGCGAAACACGCCGTGACACGAAACGGGCTACCAGAGCCTGTTTTACGCTATCACTCGACATGAATCAATGGCGAAAGCTTCGCGGCGGAACTCGACAGGGATGTGCAGCGAGTGCTTCGCGGCCTGACTCGGAAAGAACTAACAGCGAGAGCCAAAAGAAGACAGCGCGAGATTCGCCATTCGAGAAGCGCCGAACACTTCATTCGACGCGAGCGCAGTAGGTGGATTTCACGTGACTTGCTCCAGCGAGAGGCATGTGCTTCAACGCTCCTCCTGAGCTTGGCGTTAGGTGATGAAGGCTCGGTAACGCCAAAGCTGTAGAGGAGTAATAAATGTGACAAAAAAAGTAGAGCAGTAATTCCCAACTTAGAAAAGGAGTGTTATATGTTGAAATCTATTATGAACCGTTTCAGAAATTGGTTGCAGCCCCCTATCCAAGGGCTTCCAAAATACGGATTGCTTTATTTCGATCACCTGCTTGGTCTGTATGATGTTCTTGCAGGGGAAATTACAGACCCAATCCATAGGCAGATATTTGCTGATGCCAAAGCCAAGAGAGAGAGTGGTTTGCTGGAATGGAAGGATATTTACTCTTGCGATCTAGTACTTCTGAAGAAATTAGAAATCGAACAACTGAGGAGTAAAATTCAAACCTTGCGCTCTCAGTACCGCAATGTTGCCGGTCAAAAGGAATTTGATGTTTACACCGCATCCAAGCCACCTGATCTGAGCTCTACGACTGATATGAACATCCTGCGACAAGACCTTGGGTTCTTACTTAATGAGTTCTTTCTTCGCTATTCCTTGACATCGGCACGTGAGTATTTACGGTCTCAACTTTTGAAGCTGGCAGCAATCTTCACTATAGTCTTTCTGATTATTGGCGCGATTCTTGTTACGCTCCAGTCGAAAAAGTTTTTTACAGGATTGTTTGAATTTAATCCCGGAGTTACCACAATTTCGGTTGTTATTTTTGCAGGAATGGTTGGAGCGTTTATCAGTATGCAACAGCGCATCCAGAGCGCTCCGAGCGAAGGTGACCCCATCTACAGTTTCTCTGTTCTGACGCACGGCATTTTCGGAATTTTCTTAGCGCCAATTAGTGGAGCGATTTTTGCTGTTGTACTCTACCTGCTGTTTGCAGGTGGGATATTAGAAGGGAAAGTGTTTCCTAAATTCACTTCAGTCCAAAACACCAAAGTATCAGTTCCGGCAACAGCAAACCCCACAGAGGGATCTGCTTCAGCTACTACCACATCAGGAACAACTGCCCAGGCACCTGAACCTCCACCGAAGCCTATAATGCTTGCTGATTTTTCAAAAGAGACTGGGCCTGTCAGTGCAGTAGATTATGCGCTCCTGTTAATTTGGGCGTTTATTGCCGGGTTCGCCGAGCGTTTTGTTCCTGACGCACTAAATAAACTTGTTGCTAGGAGTGAGGCGGAAAAAGGGACAACAACTTGAAATGAGCAGAGAAAAAAACATCAGGCTGCGGTTTCAGTAATCCTGAAGAGCACCTGATCTCAATACCAGCGGAGGAGAAAATGTATACGCTTATTGCAAAATGGACGATTAAGCAGGGACAGGAAGCACCTGCCATAGCCGCCTTGAAAAAACTGGCTACACAGGTACAACGACAAGAAAAAGATACGCTCATTTACCTTGTTCATATCCCTGATATGACGCAAGCCTCGCTGCCAACGCCTTCGCCTCTCGAAGTCGTCTTCTTTGAGGGATATAAAAACCAGGCGGCATTCTTGGCACACGTAACAGGGCCCATCTTTACGAAATTTGTAGAACAAAACATTGACCTATTTTTGTCTACAACCGTGCAGTGTAAGGAAGGCGATAGCAGCACAAACCCTTATGTACTGGTGGAATTTCTCAGCAGAAAGGCAGGTTTTATCAGACAAGAAACAGCAACAACAAAGAACTCTTGAAGAACAACCCGGTAATAGCGGAAATAACAATTAACAGGCGGTAATAAATTAAATGCCAAAACAAACCTTTAAAATTGGAGGTGCGAACCATGAAGAAAGAGATAGAGAAAAATCCGACTGAACCATTTCTCGCGCTCTCGGCGATTCTGACCGGATTTGAAAGCGTAGATCTGTTGGGAACAGGGCTGGTGGATGCTTACTACAATGAAGTCGTCAACATCGTTGGAAAAACCATCAGCGATGAACTCTGGGCGACAACGACTCAGGTCATTGAGCGCTTCCATAAAGATGAAGCAAAACTGGAGACGGCGATTCGTCAGGAGATTCTCGCCAGTCCTAAGTTTGGTCCGCTTGCCAGAAACATCATTCAGATGTGGTATGTCGGAAACTGGAATGAGTTGCCGCAAAGTTGGCGCGATGTCTATGGCGTCAGCCCGAACGACACCACCAGAGTCATCTCACCCCTTGCCTACCAACAAGGCTTGGTATGGGATGCGATAGGCGCACATGCAGCCGCAGCAAAACAGCCGGGATTCGGTTCGTGGAGCCAGCCGCCCGCGAAAGACTTACTTTGAAGCGTTTTCAATCGAGGAAAAATCATGGCAGAAAAAAATTATGATGTTGTCATCGTTGGCGCAGGCATCGCCGGCGCTATTGTAGCCAAAACCCTGACGCAATCCGGTAAAAAAGTCTTGCTCCTTGAAGCAGGCTTGCAAGCCGGAATGGCTTTTGAAGATGCGAAAGCATACGAAAATTATCAATCCTACATGAACACTTTTTATAACGCGCTAGCCAAAGTGCCCAACTCGCCTTACCCGAATCTTAAAGACGCTCCGTCACCAAACGTTTTAGACTTGAGCCCGATTCAGGGGACGACTCCGAATACTAATGGCTACTTCGTGCAAAAAGGACCTCTGCCCTTTGCCAGCGATTATGCTCGCACTCCCGGCGGCACGACTCTTCACTGGCTAGGCACCTGTCTGCGTATGTTGCCCAATGACTTCAAGCTCAATACGGTTTATGGGCAAGGGGTTGATTGGCCGATCAGCTACGAAGACCTAAAGCCTTATTACGAAATGGCTGAACGCGAGATAGGGGTTTCAGCCAATGTCGAAGATCAAATTTATCCAAACACGGGAGACAATTTCTTCGGTAAAGACTATGTCTATCCTATGCACGAGATTCCACAAAGTTATCTTGACAAGAAATTCAAAGAGGGTGTGAGTGGAATGAAAGTCGGAGTTGGGGACAAGGATTATGAATTGTATGTCATCACCACGCCTCAAGGCAGAAACTCTATCCCTAATCATCGCTACAAACTTGAAGGTCCTGTGTGGGATTCATCCGCGCAGAGACTGGAACTGCAACATTCAGATAACGCGCAGTACAATCCTGTCGGCTCAAATTGGGACCCGTACACAGGGCAACGCTGCGAAGGCAATGCCAATTGTGTGCCGATTTGTCCTGTACAAGCCAAATACAATGCGCTGAAAACGCTCAAGAGAGCCAAGCAAAATAACCTCGACATCGTCACCCAGGCGGTCGCCTCAAAGATTGAGGTTGACCCCGATACAGGTCGCGTGACAGCAATCACCTACAAAAAATATCAAGACCCCAATTCGCCCGAGTACACAACAGAAACGGCGCGCGGAACGATTTTCGTAATGGCTGCGCACTCTGTGGAAAACGCCAAATTATTGCTTGCTTCGAATGCTGCGAATTCCAGTAATCAAGTGGGTCGCAATCTAATGGATCACACGGTGTTTTTGACCTGGGGTTTGATGCCTGAAAAAGTCTACCCGTATAGAGGGCCCGGCTCTACATCAAATCTTCCGGTCTTCCGCGATGGAGAATTCCGCAAGCAACAAGCAGCTTTCATCATGCCGATTGATAACTGGGGATTTGCTTGGCCGACCTTTTCGCCCTACAGCGACCTGACACAAGCCGTCAATCAGATGAATCTTTTTGGCAAGCCCTTAAGGAAACACCTCAGTGAAACGGTGTCCAGACAACTCCTCTTGCACTTTGAGTGCGAGCAACTGCCATTGCCGGAAAACCGTGTGATGATTGATCCTCAATATACCGACCAGCTCGGCAACTTCCGCCCGGTCATTCAATACAACGTCAACGATTACACGCGCGCGGCAATGGCTACGGCAAAGAAAATATCGGATCAAATCTTCGCCAGAGTCGGCATTCAAGATTACTCGCAATACAACCCAACCGACACCGATTATGTGATCTACGACGGCGTAGGCTATACCTTCTGGGGCGCCGGTCACCTGGTGGGAACGCACCGCATGGGTTTCACTCGCCAGGATTCGGTGGTCAACCGCGAGCAGCGAAGTTGGGACCACGAGAATTTATTCATGGTTGGTTGTGGCAATATGGCGACAATCGGAACTTCCAACCCTACGTTGACGATGGCGGCGCTGTCATTTTGGGCTGCTGAAAACATTCTTCGCGATCTCAAGTGAGAGGTCATTAGAAAACAGGTGAATTATGACCATGATGAAACCGCAAATCCTTCGCAAGCGACAACAACTCCTGCCTCCAGGAGGACCCCAAATTCCCGAAGCCGCGCGCATCAAAACCGTAGCCAGTCTCAGGCGGCACCTACAGACGGCGATTGAGTTGGAACACAGCACCATACCGCCCTATCTATGCGCGCTCTATTCAATCAAAGATGGAGACAATCTGCCTTCAGCACAGATTATCAGAAGCGTTCTGGTTGAAGAGATGCTCCACATGACTTTGGCATCCAATGTCCTCAACGCCATCGGCGGCCAGCCAAGCATCAATCATCCTCGCTTTATCCCTGAATACCCGACTTATCTACCGCACAGCGATAAATCGTTTCTCGTTGGGCTGGAAAAATTTTCAAAACCAACCCTCGAGACTTTCTTGAGGATCGAGTTGCCCGCCGAATCG
>JANMSG010000753.1:0-3921 GCA_031389065.1 Acidobacteriota bacterium
GTCGCAGCAAATTAAAGCGCAAGCTGAACGGGAAGGCTTAGACCTGATTTTCAAAGACGCTGGATTTGATTGGCGCGAATCGGGTTGCAGTATGTGTTTAGGAATGAACCCGGACATTTTAAGCCCCGGCGAAAGATGCGCTTCAACATCGAACCGCAATTTTGAAGGGCGACAGGGACGCGGCGGCAGAACGCATCTGGTAAGCCCCGCGATGGCGGCAGCGGCGGCAATTGAAGGACGATTTGTTGATATACGCGAATGGCTCTCGTAAATCAAATTTGTGAAGCAAAAGTCTGAAGCTGCCTGCTGTCTAAAATTTTTATCCTTTGATGATGAAATAATGAGTGAAGCAGATGAAACGAAAACAGTCCTTGTGACAGGAGGGACAGGATACATAGGCGGCAAGCTTGTACCGATTCTTATCGAGCAAGGCTATCGCGTCAGGTGCCTGGCAAGAAACCCCGAATCCATTGTTAAGCTAGGCTGGCGTGATGTTGAAATTGTTCAAGGCGATGCGCTCAGATATGAGACGCTTGTAAGTGCGATGAAAGGCGTCTGTGTAGCGTATTATTTGATTCACTCAATGGAATCGGGCGAAGCGGATTTTGAAGAGAAGGACAAACAAGCCGCTGAAAATTTTGGTCGCGCCGCAAAACAGGCGGGCGTTGAACGGATTATCTATCTTGGCGGACTTGGCTCGCATTCTGAAACTCTCTCTCCGCATCTTGAGAGTCGCCAAAAAACAGGTCGCGTGCTGAGAGAATCGGGCGTTCCGGTCACTGAATTTCGCGCCGGTGTGATTATCGGTTCAGGGAGTCTCTCTTTTGAACTGATACGCTATTTGACGGAGAGATTGCCACTGATGATTTGCCCGAAGTGGGTGGTCACGAAAGCGCAACCGATAGCCGTTAACGATGTTCTGCGTTACCTGAGCGAAGCGGTAAGAGTTCCTGAGTCGCAAGGCAAAATTATAGAGATCGGTGGCCCGCAAGTCTTTAGTTATAGAGAGATGATTCTCGGATACGCAAAAGTGCGTGGACTAAGGAGGTGGTTAATCAATGTTCCTTTGCTGACCCCCAGACTCTCTTCTTATTGGGTTGGATTTGTTACCCCACTCGAAAGCGGCGTTGCCAGACTTTTGATTGAAGGTCTGAAAAATGAAGTCATCGTCAGGGATAAAACGGCTGCCGATATTTTTAGCTTCTCTCCCAAGTCATACGAACTGGCATTGAATGAGGCATTTGACCGCAACCCCGAAAGAGAAGTGCCAACTAAGACTGCCTGGGCGGGAATTCTTTCGTCTCCGCCAAAGTTGGTGGGAAATCTGGATGTAGAGTTTGCCGAAAAAGAGGGGATATTCATACAGCACAGGAAAGTGGAAGCTGCTGCTTCTGCTGAATCGGCTTTCTATGTGATTACCCACTTAGGCGGCGAAAATGGTTGGCTGTATGCAGACCCGCTCTGGCGTTTGCGCGGTTGGATGGATAGGCTATTGGGCGGCAACGGATTAAATCGCCCGCGAAGAAGCCCGGACGAGTTGATTGAGGAAGATATTCTGGACTGGTGGCGCGTTGAAGCCATCAAGCCAAATCAGTTGCTAAGACTCAGAGCCGAAATGAAATTGCCTGGAAGAGGCTGGCTGCAATTTGAAATTCAGACCCAATTACCGAAAAGAGTCTTGCTTATACAGACGGCTTTCTTTGAACCGAAAGGGCTGTTCGGCAATCTATATTGGTGGCTTTTAATTCCTTTTCATTTCTTCTTATTCAAAGGCATGATTGGCGAACTCGCCAAAAAAGCAGAAGAGCGCGAAGTGCAGAATCCATCTTTGGTGCCTACGGGATTAAAGTTTGGAGAGCAATAATTTATTCCTGACGACGAGGAAATTATGTTGACACCTTTCACAAAACACACAGGAATTGTGGCGACGCTTGACCGCGTTCACGTTGACACAGACCAGATCATTCCCAAGCAATTTTTGAAGCGCATTGAAAGAACAGGCTTCGGGCAGTTCCTGTTTTTCGATTGGCGATTCGATGAAGACGGGTCTCTGAAAGAAGGTTTCGAATTGAATCAACCGAGATTTCAAGGCGCAAGTATCCTTGTTGCGCGGACCAATTTCGGCTGCGGCTCGTCGCGGGAACACGCGCCCTGGGCTTTACAGGATTACGGATTTCGCGCCATCATCGCGCCATCTTTTGCAGATATCTTTTACAACAACTGTTTCAAAAACGGTTTGCTTCCGGTGCGACTCACGGAAGAAGAGGTCGAAAGCATTTTTCAACAAGTGAAGGGGAATGAAAATTTCCGGCTGACGGTTGACCTTGAAAATCAAACGGTGTCGGACGAAACAGGTTTGATTTTCAAATTTGAGGTTGACGGGTTCAGGCGCGATTGTTTATTGAAGGGACTTGACGATATAGGTTTAACGCTGCAAAACGAAGACAAGATTCAAGCGTACGAATCCCGCTTGCAGCAATGATAAAAAGCGATAATAAGGGAACAAATCATGACAGATAATCAAGACGCCGTAATTGTAGTTTCAGGGCTGCCGCGTTCGGGAACCTCTATGATGATGAAGATGCTCAACGCAGGTGGCATAGAGCCTGTGACGGATAATCTCAGAACTGCTGACGAAGATAATCCGAAAGGCTATTTTGAACTGGAAAAAGTGAAGCAACTCGATAAAGACAATTCCTGGGTTGCCGATTGTAGAGGCAAAGTAATTAAGGTTATTTCCATGCTACTCAAGCCGCTGCCTTCTACCCAACACTACAAAATCATATTTATGCGAAGGAAAATGGAAGAGATTCTTGATTCGCAAAAGCAGATGTTGATTCGCAGAAACCAGCCAACCAATACGGTTCCTGATGAGAAGATGGCTGAGATGTTCAACAAACATTTGAAAGATGTCGAAGCCTTTATTGAAAGGCAACCGAATATGGATTGTCTATACGTCAGCTATAACGAGGTGTTGGAAAATCCGACCGCCTCTGTTAAAAAAATTAATGATTTTTTGGGCGGCGCTTTAAATACGGCTGCTATGCTTGAGGTAGTTGATCAATCGCTGCATCGTCAACGCAGATAGTTTCTTAACTGAAAATGGAGTATTGTACTGACGCAGAGAACTTGGTTGGCGCTTTCACAACTCCAGATTCTTAGACGGATGAAAAGAAAATTTAATAATTATTTAACATAACCAAAGTTGACTGGCTTAGGGGTGGAACCTAGAATCCGAGCTTTATCATGGGCAAAGAGGCTGGTTAAGAAAAGAGGATATAATGTTTGGCTTAATTCCAAAAGACGAAAAGTATTTTACGCTGCTCCACGACATGGCAATCAAAGTCAAAGAGGGTAGCGGTATTTTTGTAAAGCTATTTCAAGATTACGGCAACCGCGTGCAATACGCAGAGCAAATTAAGACTGTGGAAGTGGCTTGCGATGAGATTGCCGCAGATATAACGAAAAAGCTCAATTCGAGTTTCATCACGCCGCTTGACCGCGAAGACATATTCTTGCTCGTCAAAGAACTGGACGATGTAATTGACCTGATCAACGCATTGGCGCGAAGATTTGAGGTTTATGACATCACAGCGTCGAAACCCGATGTCGCAGAGATGGCGGATATTTTGAACAAAGCTACGGGCGAAGTGGCAGAGGCCTTCAGATTATTGGAAAAACACGAAGGCATGGGGCGGCATTTACTCAATATTAAAGAGCTTGAGCAGCGCGCCGATGTGCTTTATAGTGACGGACTCCGCAGGCTCTTCAAAGAAGAGAAAGACCCGATTGCTGTCATCAAATGGATGTCTATTTACGAAGAGATGGAAGCCTGTATTGACCGTTGCAAAGATGTAGCGGATGAGTTGGAAGCTGTAGTAGTTAAAAACAAGTAGTCGGCAGCCGGTAGTCAGTAGTCGG
>JANMSG010000765.1:0-2181 GCA_031389065.1 Acidobacteriota bacterium
TCAGCGAACGCCGCTTGTCGGGATCTACGCGATGAGCTCAAGCGCCAAGGCCTTCTCGACTGTAAGCCGGGTTGGTACGCTGGCCGAATTATCGCGAACTTCGTCTTCCTCACGGCGAGCGTTTCATTGCTCCTCAGCGGGGAGGCTTTAGCGACTATTTGCGTCGCCGCGTTGTTGCTCGCCTTCGCCATGGTTCAAATCGGATTCATCGGGCATGACGCCGACCATGGTCAAGTCCTCCGCAGTCATCGCGCTCGTCAGTTTCTCGGTTTGATTCATTGGAACCTGCTCACCGGACTAAGCCAGAGTTGGTGGCAAGACAAACACACTCGGCATCACGTGCATACCAACATACAAGGTCATGACCCGGATATGTATGCGGTGCTGACATTTAGTCATGCGGAGGCGCTTGGCAAGCGCGGTTGGTTTCGAGCAATTGCTCGTTATCAGCTTTGGTTTTATCTGCCCCTATTAGTCACTAAGCAGTTAAGAGTGAACAGAAGTTGATCAGACTTTGGCATTAGCCAAGGTTGGAATGACAACGAACCGGGTGATGGCGCAAGAGGCGGCGATGGCTTGTCGGCCGAGGCGGGTGAGATAGTATCGATACGTCCCAGCGACGCGCTTGAGCAGTCCCAGTTTGCGTAGCCGGCGAATCTGGCGGGTCATGCTTGCCGGTGACAAGTCCGGCAAACGGGACATCAAATCGGCACGGCGTAAACCGTGGATATTGAACTGCGGGCGCTGCAAGGCACGCAACAAGGCTTGCTCGGCGGAGGCGAAGAAGTTCAAGCCCTTGAAAGTGTGCTCGCCCTCATGCTTGGTGGCGGTGAGGCGATCGAGGGCGCGTGCCCCAGCGCTGTGGTCGTCCAAAGCCGAGAGGAATTCCAGGTAACGCCGGTTGCAGCCGAGAAGAATCTCGCGCAGATCAATCAGGCTGTAGATGGACTTCTTGAGCGGCGCCAGCTCGCGAGTCGTGTGGTGATCGCGATGTTCCACCTTGCGGTGGTGCTTGAAGAAGGAAACGTCGTTGGTGGTGGTCTCAATGCGCAAGATGCGCCCGAACTTGTCATACAACTTGATCGAACAGGAACCCAACCGATGCTTGATGCAAGTGCCTTCGATCCGTGTGCTCAATCGCGAACCGATTTCGGCGGCGACTTTGGCGGTGAGTTTTTTACCCAGGAAAGTCGTCACCTGTTCAGCCTTGACCGCCAGCACCGCTTCGCGCGACAGCTGTTGGTACAACGGCGCCAGTGTGGTCTCGGAACGAAACACCAGGTCGGTGGAGTACTCCGTCTGCATCAGACTCCAGTGATAAGCCTGGCCAAACACTGCTTGCACTGGGCAGCACTGCGCGGCGTAGCGATCGAGGATCCGGTGCAAGGCGTCCGGCTTGAGCGCGTCGGCCATTTCCTGCGCCCGCGTCCAGTCGGCAATACGGATGAAGGCGTTGTCGGCCGTGGCGAAGTCAATGCCTTCAGCCGCCAGCTTGCCAGCCAGCCACGAATGTCCGTTGCAGTAGAACTGCAGCCGGAACGGGCAGTAGGTCGGCACGCGCAGATAGGTCAGCCCGAGCTTCGCGTCCATCCAGTAGAAGTAGTAATGCAGACATTTTCCAGTACTGCCGCGCAGAAAGGTCTGGTGGCTCTGCTTGTCGTGCCAGGGATCGTAGGTCTGACACGCCTCCATTGCCGAAATGATGTGCACCAGCCCGGGATGATCGCCGCGCGTCTTGAGCACTTCGGCCACCACGTCCTCCTTGCGAATGTGGGCCTTGTTGATGTGCTGGATCGTCGCACTGTGCTCTGTCGCCAGCGCCTGCGCCCGCTCGCGGATTTGCTCACGCAACGGCAAGGCAAACTGCGGATAGTCAAAGATCCGGATGCCGCGGGAATTCAGGAAACTCGTCATCCCCGCCGCGTAGCATATCCCCGGAACCGTGCCCGTCATGACGATCCGGTCATAGCACGACAACACCCCAGCAAGCCGGTCCTCGTAGCGTTCAGTGAGCAGATCCATCGCAGCCTCCTCAGCAATCAGCTTCATGTAACCCACAATTTAACCTGTTTGGTTCCGGCTTGTCCGGCTTAGGTATTGATCGCCGGTATTGGGAGCGCCGCCCGACCAGGCTTCCGCCACGGTCAAATCGGCGGCGGTGACGTCTTCGCCAAAGCGGAT
>JANMSG010000766.1:0-2649 GCA_031389065.1 Acidobacteriota bacterium
GTGGCGGTCTTTGCATAATGATTTGAATATAGACTAGTCGGTAGTCGGTAGCCAGTAGTCTGTAGCCGGTAGCCTGTAGCCGGTAGCCAGTAGTCAGTAGCCGGTAGTCAGTAATTGCGTTGCAAAGAATTCGTTTTGGATGAGTCGGCTGCACTCATATTTGTTTTGACCGGTTACTGGCTACCGACTACCGACTACCCTTTTAAGTGAGCGCGGTTTAATGGTAAGCTTTGCCTCTTAATAACGATGCAAACTGAGCGCGAAATTAGATCACAGATCGTAGAGATCGGTCGTCGGGTTTATGAAAACGGCTATGTCGCTGCGTCCGATGGCAACATCAGCGCGCGACTAGATGACGGCACCATCGTCACCACGCCGACGATGATTTGCAAAGGCCGCATGAAAGAGAGCGACCTTGCGCTGGTTGATATTGATGGCACAAAACTTCGCAAAGAGGAACGTAATCCTTCGTCGGAATTTTCTATGCACCGCGAGATTTATCGTCTGCGACCGGAAATTCACGCAATCGTTCACGCCCATCCGCCTTTCGGAACCGGCTTTGCGGTTGCCAATGTGCCGCTTGATAAACCTCTGTTGTCGGAAGTAATTTTGACGCTCGGATGTGTGCCGCTCGCGACTTACGGTACGCCTTCGACCAGTGAATTGGTTGATTCGCTCACCCCTTTCATTCCTTTTCACGATGCTCTGTTGCTTGCCAATCACGGCGCAGTGGCTTATGGCACAGACCTCGAAGCGGCCTATGCCAGAATGGAAACGCTTGAACATTTCGCCAAGATTGCTTTGATTGCCAAAATCGTTGGACAGCCGAAAGAATTGCCGCCCGAAGCGATTGCGAAATTATTAGACGTGCGCGAAAAAGCAGGCTATATGGCACCCGATGCCAGAGGCGGTCAGGTGTGCGGCTATTTGCAAAACGAGGGAACGAACTCGCAAGCAAATGCGAGTGCAAGCGCCAATGCCAAAGCGGGCGCGTGTTCGTGTGGAGCTTCAGTTGTCAATGCCAACGGCGAAGAGACGGTGACGCTGACAAAGAAAGAATTGCAAACCTTAATCACCGAAGCCGCGCGCTTGATTGCGCGAGAGATTGGTTGATTGATGGAAATTGTTTGATAGCGTTTTTGCGTACAAACCCAGCCGAAAACATTTTGCTATGTGATGGAGATGGAAGTATGAAAATCAGGATTTTGACAGGTAGCATTTTCGTTTTGCTTTTTGCCGCAACAATTGGGAGTGCCGCGCCGAAAGCCGATTTCAATGGCAAATGGCTGATGGACAGAGACAAGAGTGAAGGGATGCCGCCGGGGTTGGATCAAGTTATGATCATCAAACACGCTGGCGACCAGATTAATCTGGATACCAGAATTCTGCCCGATGAGGCACTCGGATCAACGCGAAGCGATGCCTATACCTTGAACGGTCAAGAGACTACCTTCACACCAAGACGCAGCGGTGTGAACGGTAAAGGCAAGCGTACAGTGAAGTGGACGGATGAAGGCATGGGCATAGAAGTGGTCGAAGAAGTCTCCTTTGACATGCCCATGCCACAAGGCAAGGTTGAGATTCAATCCACGCAGAAATGGGTGATGTCAGCCGATGGCAAAACGATCACCATCGAGATGACGCAGAAAGACGCAAAAGGTACAACGCGTACCAAGAGAATTTTTACGAAGCTATAGTTTTTTGAATGTGACGTGAAGAAAAGTAGAAATTGAATTTGAGGATGTAACTGGAAATCTCTGGTTTGCCAGGGCTGTGTAAGCGCGAAAATTATTTGCGCTGATTATGCAAACAGCGCGTTTGATTGCCTGGAGATTAAAAGTTAAGCCGCTTTTCAAAGGAGATTTCAAATGAAAGTTAAAATGTTTGCGTCTGCTCTGTTAGTTTTGTCTTGCGCCCTGACATTGATGGGCAAAACGACAAAAGCGGACTTCACCGGCAAATGGAATATGGATGAAGCGCAGAGCGAAGGTATTTCTTCAGGCACGAAACATACCATGACGATTACACAGCGTGGTGAACAACTCATCGTTGATACGAAGATATACCCAAGCAACGGTGTAGCCTATTCGGTCAAAGACAGCTATATGCTCAATGGGAAAGAGACAGTATTTCATCCTGAGCTAAACGGACAGGGAGGAATCGGTAAACATACAGCCAAATGGCTCGCTGATGGGAAAAGCATAGAAGTTTCTGAGAGTGTCACGTTCAACACCAAGCAGGGAAGCATTACTGCTCAAACGAAGCGCAAATTAATAATGTCAGCTGATGGCAAGACTGTAACCATCGAAGCAACTTCGAAAACACCGCAGGGAAATATCACCAGTAAGCGGGTTTTCATTCGGCAAGTGCTGGATTAAATGAAGCGGCGTTACGTTTAGACTCTGTGTATGGAAAGACGCTCCACATCAATTTTGGAGGAAGAGGAGATAAAATGGAAGCACTTGGAATGATAGAAACCAAAGGATTGGTGGCGATGATTGAAGCGGCAGATGCGATGGTAAAAGCTGCCAACGTCACACTGATTGGTTATGAAAAAATCGGCGCGGGACTCGTCACTGCAATCGTGCGTGGCGATGTCGCCGCAGTCAAAGCCGCAACCGACGCGGGTGCTGCGGCAGCACGTCGCGT
>JANMSG010000810.1:0-13297 GCA_031389065.1 Acidobacteriota bacterium
TGCCGAAGGTCGATTGGCTCGCGAGTCCGGCAATCTGGATGATGAAGGTCTCTATTCGTCTATAGGGAATGCTCAGCTTGATGTCCGAACCAGATCCGTTTTATCGGTAGCCAAGCGCTACAACTACGATGAGGTACATTCTCATCACGTCGCCTGGATGGCCGTTCGGATATTTGAGGAGACCAGCAATCTGCATAAATTGGGGGAGAAAGAGCGCAGACTGCTTGCCTATGCCGGCTTGCTTCACGACACAGGCTATTATATTGCCCACGAGGATCATCACCACCACGGTTTGTATCTGATCAAGAACTCTGAGATGCCGGGGTTTAACAGTTCTGAGATCGCTTTGATTGCAAACATGGTTCGATACCTTAGAGGGGGGATGCCCAAAAAGAATGCAGCCGTTGGCTCGCAGCGCAAACATGAAGACTTTTTTGCGCTTGAGCGCCCACAGCGCATAATCCTGCAAAAGTTAACCGGGATTCTGCGCATTGCAGATGCGCTAGACCGCTCTCGCCGTCAGATCGTCAAACAGATTCGTTGCCAGCAGGATGGCACAGATGTGACATTTTATGCAGAGTGCAAAGATGAAGGTGATCTTGAATTATGGATGGCTGACCGGAAAGCAGATCTGTTCCGAGAGGTTTTTCGTGTCGCTGTCAAGTTTGAGCACGTCAGTGCCGCCTGTCCATAGCTTACAGATGCACAAGCGATGTCATTTTTGAGAATTGGCAAGATCAATCGAGGAAGGTTGGGTAGTTTGTGTTGTGGTGAAGTAGGGGCAGCACACGCGCCTGCCCGAATCGGCTATCGCCGATGAACGATCATTTTGCTCTGCATAATTTGGGCTTTGGACTTGTCTTGTCCCTACTTTCCTTTTGCTGTTTTTTCCAGCAACACCTAATTACCCCACTACTAAGCTTAAAGTATGGTCCTTGAATTTGCCTGCTCTGCAAGCCTGCGAGAAATGAATACTGCATCTGCATCGTTATTACCGATGCCATCACGATGAGGAACCCGTTTTATATTTCCGTGATTCGATCTATTTGGTACTACTTCAAGGAATGAGCCGTCTTTCTTCTGTATGGTACGGATTTCTCGTGCGACTAATTGGATTACTCCATGAATTGGTAATGTGAGTGCGGGATTATTTCGACAATCATTTTCTGTTGGGTTTACTGATAAGCCATGCTTGTCTTTAGGCTTGCGATAGAAAGCTCGTGGACTAACCTTACTCTTGTTATCTAATAGCCAATAATCATATAAGGCTGCTCGATAAACTGTCTTTTCTGACTCGTAAGATTGCAGTCCATTCGGGATAGTGACATCAAAGCCAGGGTCATCGTTCATGCTTTATTAATCAACCAATCAAGGCGATCTTTAAGATATGCTAACGAATATTCTTTGCTATCGTACTCATTTCCTTTTTCATGGTAAATATGATCCTGTTGGTCATATTCTGCTCTACAACTAAGAATTATAGTGCGCTCATTGCATTCCCATTCAAGATCAACTCCGCCTTCTCCATCTGAAACGATTAATGGATAAAAGAATCTACTGCCCATTAACTTATGTACTTCTAATAATTTTTCTCTTGCATTTAGATAGGCATGAATTGTCGGTTTAAATATAGAGTCATCTACATTTTCGTTCTTTTGTAAATCTGTTAAATTGTCTATTGCGTTTGAAATATCTGAATCATAATTGCTTCTTATAGACAAACTTCCAGTATCAACCCTGAAAGAAGTTTCTTTTGGAGGCTGTTGTAATGTCGTAGCTAGAACTAATGATTCAAATGCCATACTACTCCTTCTTTGAATCCTCAGTAGATTGTAAGGTTCTCTTACTTTCAATTGTATTAATCTGATCTAACATTTGTTGAATTATTCCGATGAACTCTACTGCAACTTGTGGTGACATTATTACTGTTACTTCTGTTTCCCGTATTAAGCCATCCCTCTCTAATCTTCCGATTTCTTGCCCAAGTTTTCCTTCGTCCGTAACCTTATTTGCTGTAAATTCCGGCATGGCACGAAGGTCATTATACAAAGCAAGCTGCACTCCTAAGCTTGGAGTAACACCAGCCCAAGCACCAGTAATGTTTATGGTACGATGCTGGTTACTTTTCTCATAATATATTTTAACTTCTTTAAGTTCTTTTTCTTCCATGTTCTCTTCAGACATTTTTCGTACCTTATTTTAGAGGAATAAATTTAATGCGTCCGACATATTAATCGCACACCAACCTTTTGTCACTACAATTATGATTACTTAAATGATTGCTGGAAAGTTCATTTCAGCACCTTTCTAAACTCGACTTTATCCATTTTGAAAATGCGAAACCCAAATAAAGGGTTTCGCTTACGAATCACTAATTGATTTTTTCAATGTCGCTGAAAAAGCTGATGTTGAAAAAATCTAAACCTTGAAAACAAAGAGCCTGTAATTGGAGATGTTTTTACCTCCGAAAAATGGATAAAGTCGAGCTCAGAAGCGATAAATATAACCGCTAGTTCCTCCTTGATGACGCAGACCGACGAAAAATGTTGTCCCATCACTGCACACACCTCGCGGATTAGATGAAGTACTGTTTGTTATATTAACAGAGGCTATCGGCGACAGGTCAGAGGCTTTCCACAAAGAGACACTCTGGGCAGCGGTATTGGTCACACAGATGCGTTCCCCGTCGAAGGCCGCCTGGAATGGCCCGTTGAGCCCGTTGCCGGTCAATTGCGCCAGCACCGTACTACTCAGCCCACCAACTGCGCGCACCACATACACCTGATCGGGCCCCGTGCAGGGTATCCAAAGATTGGTACCGTCAAAGACCGGGTGTTGCATCACACCGCTCAAGGGAATGGTTTGTAAAACAGCACCGGTTGTTGTATCCACACGCTTGAGTGAGGCATCGCCATTGTCTGTCACCCAGAGGTTGGTGCCGTCGAAGAGAATGCCTCCCGGTTGGCTGAAACCGGTAGTGAAGGTGGTCACGTTGAAATCGCTGAGATTTACTCTTGAAAGAGAGCCCGTTCCCACGCCTGTGGCGAAATTTGCCGTCCATAGGTTTAATCCGTCGAAAGTTATGCCTACAGGGTTAGGCCCTACGGTAAATAGTGAGCTTATTGCTCCGTTGGTTGTATCAGTGATGTTCGCAAGAAAAATCTTACCCGGCGATTGAAAGGATGCGATATAGACTCTGCCACTGACGATGACAATCTGTTCGGGTGAGGGGATGCCGGATAGTTGGCAAATCAACTGACCCGTTCTAATGTCAACCCGCGATACAGTGTTACTTTCCGTGTTAGAAGCCCAAACGGTTAATCCATCGCAGGCCAGGAACTGCGGATTATGAGAACCAGTAAAAGTACCTAACATAAAAGCACTTTTATTCAGGCTCCATTGGCCAAGGGCAGCGCGCGGATTTCCTCGCTTGACCGATTGGTCGAGGGTGCGCGTCGTGAACGCAGCCATCTGTTCGCGAGTGACAACATCGCCAGGGCTGTAGGTGGTTGCTGTGGTGCCGTTGGTAAGCCCTGAGAAGTAAGCCGCGGCGATCTGGCAAAAGAAGGGATTGCCCATCACATCCGTAAAGGGCAAGGTGACCGTTACCCCGCCACAGCTTCCCGTGTCTGCCTGCAAGCGACTCGATAAGATTGTGAGGCTTGCCATCAATGTGAGAAGTACAACGGCGCGAAGCAAAATTGAACGATTTAATTGCATAGAGAATATCCTTAGTGAAGATGGAAACGAGAGGGGAAGGAGTTCCACTCTCTGGGAGGGGCAAAGTCAGTTAGGCTCTAGAGTACCAGGTTATGAAGCACAGGATAGTCTATTTTACGAGTTTGGCAATTATGGCGAGTCAAGATACCCCGAAACGCGCACAGGGCTTTTTTTCGCGTTTGCTTAACAATATCTAAGCTCGACTTTATCCATTTGCTCTTTGAAAAAATAACGGCAGGCTGTGTAAGCTACAAATCTTTCCACCAAGAAAGGAATTTGTATGCCGACACTGCCTACCGAACTGTTGACTGTCATTGTAAACTTTGCCCCACTGTTCTCGAAAGCTGTTTTCGAGCACGTGAAGGTTCTCCTTGCGGGTGCCATTCTTGCTCCCGGCAAACGCACCGTTACCGCTTGCCTGCGCGTCTGCGGCAAGAGCCAGGAGAAGAATTTTCAGACTTACCACCGCGTCCTTAATCGGGCTCGCTGGTCGGCTTTGGCGGCCAGTCGCATTCTCCTGAAACTCTTGCTGGCGACCTTTTCGCCAACTGGAACTCTCGTCTTTGGTCTCGATGACACCATTGAGCGACGACGCGGAGGCAAGATTGTGGCTAAGGGCATTTACCGTGATCCAGTGCGTTCGTCTCATTCGCATTTTGTCAAAGCCAGTGGCTTGCGCTGGCTCTGTTGTATGTTGCTGACAGAAATTGGCTGGGCGGGTCGCATTTGGGCTTTGCCGTTTTTGACGGTGCTGTGTCCCTCCGAGCGTTTTTACAAAGAGCACAAACGTCGCCATCAAACGCTGGTCGAACGCGCTTGGCAAATCATTCAATTGCTGTCACGTTGGTTGCCGACGCGCCCCTTGATCTTTGTTGCTGACAGTAGTTTTGCGGTTTTGGACTTGCTCAAAAAAGTTAGTGGTTTGCCCAATGCCAATCTCATTACGCGGTTGCGATTGGATGCGGCCTTGTACGATGCGGCACCGCCACGAAAGCTTGGTCAGAAAGGGCGACCGCGCCTGAAAGGGAAACGTCTTCGGACGCTTGCGGCACGGCTTCTTGATGCCAGCACACAGTGGACGAAGGTGAAAATAGAAAATTGGTACGGCAAAGGCGAACGCGAAATTGAAATCTGTAGCGACACCGCGGTGTGGTATCACGGTGGAAAATTGCCCGTAGAGATTCGTTGGCTGTTGATTCGCGATGTCAAAGGGGAGTTTCAAGCGCAAGCCTTGCTCTCGACCAACGCCAATCATCAGGCGGGAGAAATTCTCTCTTGGTTTACGAGACGATGGCAGATGGAAGTGACCTTTGAAGAAGGGCGAGCACATTTGGGAATCGAGACGCAACGGCAATGGAATGATTTGGCGATTGGTCGCAGTACGCCGGCTTTGCTGGGCTTGTTTTCGGTGGTGACGTTGGTGGCGAACAGTTTGCAAAAGGAGAGCAAACAATGGCAGCGGACGGCGGCGTGGTACGGCAAGAAGCAGGCTACGTTTGCCGATGCCATCGCTTTGGTAAGGTGTTGTTTGTGGAACAATTGCCATTTTTCAATATCGAATTCAGAGGTTGAAGTGATTAAAATCCCACGCGCCTTGTTTGAGCGCTTAACTGATACGCTCTGCTACGCGGCGTGATGGATAAAGTCCAGCTAAATAAAATACTAAATTTCCAGCAACACATGAATGCCCCGCTACTGAAGGTTGCCTGTCGGCAGGGCTGTGGTAGCATACCAGTCATGATGAAAGTATCCAGGTCTGGCAAAGGAATGGTGGTCGCTGCTCACCCGTTGGCGGCAAAAGCAGGGCGCGAAATACTCGCAAGTGGCGGCAATGCAGTCGAGGCAGCCGTCGCTGTCTCGCTGGCGCTCGGCGTCGTTGAGCCCTTTGCTTCAGGGCTCGGCGGGGGCGGCTTCATGATGATCGCCCCACAAGGCAGGTTCTCAGAAACGGTCGTGATTGACGGACGCGGCAAGCTCTCTTCTCTGGCAGAAGAAGCCTATATCTATCCGAAAGCGGTTATGCTGCCGTGGGTGCCAAAGACCGGTCCCATGTCTATTGCCATACCTGGTCTGGGGCGAATGCTTGGACTTGCCCTTGAGCGTTATGGCGGGCACCTGCCGCTTGCCAGACTCAGCGAACACGCGATTGGATTGGCGGGCGATGGTTTTGAAGTCGGGGAGGTCTTCGTCTACTGCTCGTCTCTATTTGAAGGCACAGTCCGATCTACAAAAGAGTGCTCTCGCATCTTCTACAACAACGGCATGCGATTCAATGCCGGTGAGCGGCTCGTCCAAAATGACCTGGCGCGCACGCTCAGGATCGTAGCCGAACAGGGTTTCGAGTCCTGCTACACAGGTGAAATCGGCATGGCTATGCAGCGCACTGTCAACGCCACAGGGGCAGTCTGGGGAGACGAGGATCTCGCCAGGTATGAGGCGAAAGTCCGTGCGCCGTTGATTGCTGAGATTGCAGGTCACCAGATTGTGACAACGCCGCCCCCCTCGCGTGGCGGTGCCGGCATCATCCGAACGCTGGCAAATTATGACAAAGACCCTGTGCGACTGGCGACAACGTTGCGCTCAACCTTCCGAGAACTGCACCCGCTAATCGGCGACCCTGACCTCATAGAGATTGATCTCTCGAAGCTTGTTGAAGGGACTGCGGCGCCTTCGCCCGGCGGTGGCACTACACATTTTGTCGTGGTTGATGGCCAAGGCACGATTGTCACCATGAGCCAGACCATCGGTCACTTCTTTGGCAGTGGCGTGGTGGTTGAGGGCTATGGCGTTGTCCTAAACGACGATATCTCCGATATGGAGCGCAAGCCCGGACACCCAAACTCCGTAGGATCAAACAAGCGCTCGGTCGCTAATATGGCGCCAACGATCGTCTTTCGAGATTCGCGACCATGTCTGGCGTTGGGCACACCTGGCAGCGTACGGATATTCCCTGCGATGGCGCAGGTGATTGGTAACTTCCTGTTTCAGGGGATGAACCTGGAGAGCGCTGTGGCCGCCGGACGCATCCACTGGGAAGAGAACCGCTTCTTTTTTGAGGGCGACATCGCCCCGGAGATACGGGCACGCGCCCGGCAGGAACTCGACGAGCCGGTTGATGAACGCCGCTCGCAGGACTTGTTTTTCGGCGGCATTCACGCAGTTGAGATCCTGGAGGACGGCACCATCATTGGCGTCGCCGATCCGCGGCGCGAAGGCGTTGCGGTTCCGTTGTAGATTGATACTTCGCGCCTATTGGACGTAATCTCGGTCGCCGCTTTACGGATTCCTTCGAGTTATCCCTGGCGGCAGCCTGTTTTACAAGCTGGCGAATTTCACGAAAGGCTTCGTCCCGGCTGCCCGCCATAATTCGGGTTCCGATTATGCCAGGCGTTAGCGTGAGGGATGGTGATAAATGTAAATCTGAGTTGAAGAAATCACTTCAGCGTTTGCCTTCGAGGTTGGCCCATTCGCCCGCCTGAATGAAGCTCGCCCAATAAAACGGATGCTGGCGCTCTTTGCGTTTCAACAGAGCGAGTTGTACCTGTCGCAAGGCTTCGCCGCGCCCTAGTCCTTGCCGCAAGCCTCTGTAGTAAGCCGTCATCATTTCGCGCGTCACATAATCGCTCACCGGCCACAAACTCATCACTAAGGATTCGGCTCCCGCTAAGACGAAGGCGCGTCTGAGTCCATAGACACCTTCGCCATCTTTGACTTCGCCGATGCCTGTGTCACAGGCGGATAAAGTAACGAGTTTCGTTCCCCACAGATTCAACCCCGATGCTTCCAAAGCAGTGAGTATGCCGTCATCGCCGCCCTCGTTGCGCAGATTCGCGCCAGCCCGCGCCAGCCCCGAACGCAACAAAGGATTTTCAATCTTTGCGCTGGCGCTGATACTACGCTTCTTATCTTTTGAAGTCTCGGCAGGTGCAGCGTCTTGCAAAAAGAAACCGTGCGTAGCGATGTGCAAAATGCGCGGCACATTGATTTGCTTGATTGCTGCTTCCGTCGCTTGCGTTCCGGTCAATACATTGGCTTCCGCAAAAAGCGATTTGATGACTCGCGCTTCCCCTGCTGTACCACCGAGCGGCGCAAAATATACATTCGACAAATCCGTCCCGGTCGTTACGCTCTGGCGTTTTCTCCTCAGCGCGATGGGCTTGGCTTTCGGCGCTTCAGCTTTTGCAACTTGCGCAATGAGGGGTTCACCAAACAACGGGTCAGCTAATACGAGCGGCGGGCTCTTACTTTCCCGCGCCACTTGCATTCGCAACAAATCTCGCCCGCTCGTCAAATAGGTGAACGAGTAGCGTTCAAGCAAATACTTTCCTTGTTCATCAACCAACGCTTCAAAAGGAATGAGGTTCAGCGCGCCGTCGGGCGAAATTAGTAAATGTGTAGCGCCGCCCGCCAAGGCGCGAACCGGCTGCATAATTTTTTCGTCAACAACGCGAGCCAGTTGCTCAATATCTTTGCGTTTCGGGTCACGCAGGGCTTGCCGTAATTTATCAATTGCCGCATCAATCGTTTTTGCTTCGCCGAGATTTACCCACTGCACATCGCCTTGTTTGCGCACGATATAGGCAACGTAGTGAGTCTCGTCATAAGTCTCGGTTTTCGGATCGAAGGGACGATAGACGGCAAACTCGATTAGCGCGGCGTTGGCTGGCAACGCCGCGCGAACGGCAGCGAGCCCGACGGCTTGCGGCCGCTCGTAATACCCTGCACTGCGACGGTTGATCTCGGCATCGAGCTTTTCCCTCTCTTCTTCGAGCCCCTTGATTTGCCGTTGATGTTCGGCGAGCGATGCCTGCTGCGGGCCGTTGAGCACTACCTGTGCCAGCCGTGCGGTGGTGTCGCCCAAGCGGTCGAGTACCGCCTGGTCCGCAGCGCTGGAGCGGCGGCGCAGCGCCGCAAAGCTATCGGCTATCGCATCCTGTACACGCCCTTTTCGTTGAATGATGGTTGTCGCTGCCAGGTCACACGCCTGCGGTTGCTCAGGGGCAAAGCGCAGGTGCAGTGTAATGACCCAATCCGACTGGGCAGACAAGGTAGCCAGATATGCCAGCTTTTGCCGTTCGGAACCGGTGGCGAGATTGATATCAAGGTTATACTCACCGACGGCCAGGTACCGTGATAGATACGCTACAGATTCAGCCCGCCCCCCTGTGAGCGCATGCAATGCCGAAAGGTTATTGAGGATTACGATGATGTCGGGGTGATTCGGCCCCAGCGTTTTCTCCTGAATTGCCAGTGCCCGCCGATATAGCGGCTCGGCTTTCAGGTAGTCCCCCTTCTCGTAGTAGATGACGGCGATGTTATTAAGCGAATCGGCGACGGCGGAGTGCTCCGGTCCCAGTTCTTTCTCCCGGATCACCAGGGCGCGCCGATGCAGCGATTCCGCTTTCGCGTAGTCCCCCTTATGGCGATAGACGATGGCGAGGTTGCCGAGCACGTCTGAGACATCAGGGTGTTCGGGACCCAGCGCTTTTTCATAGATCGTTAGAGAGCGTTGATAAAGCGGCTCAGCTTTATCAAACTCACCCTGCTGTCGATACAACTCCGCGAGATTGTTGAGCGAGCGGGCGACACCCAGGTCTTCTGGTCCCTGCACTCTCTCCTGGATCGCCAGCGCCCGCCGGTAGAGCGGCTCGGCCTTAACAAAGTCGCCCCGGGCAACATAAAGGATGGCGATATTATTGAGCACCGCCGGGAGGTAAAGGTGGTCAGATTCCAGCGTTTTCTCCCAGATTGCCAGCGCCCGCTGATAGAGCAGCTCGGCATTAACATAGTCGCCCTTTTGGAAATGGAAGACGAGGCCGAGGTTGTTGAACGCGACGCCAACCTCTGGGTGTTCCGGGCCCAGCACTTTTTCCAGGATCGCCAGGGCGCGCCGATGTAGCGACTCGGCTTTCACGTGATCATCCTTAGCACGGTAGAGGATGGCGAGGTGATTGAGCGCCACAGCGACATCGCGGTGCTCCAGCCCCAACTCCCGCTGGCGTATCTCCAACAGTTGCTCGCCGAGCAAGAGGGCACTGTCGTATTTCCCGGCCAGACGCAAGCGATTACATTCTGCCAGCAATCCGCGCGCTTGTTGGAGTGCGCGGTTTTTCGCGGTGGCCGGGCGCAACTCCGCCAAGCGGATTTCGTAGCCACCCGTGATCGCTTTCGGTGACTTGGCTTCGACTACCAGTCTGTAACCGCCGCCGGTCTCGGCTACCAGTTCCACCGCTTCCTTCCCCTGATTCCATCTTTCGGTATCAAATACCGCAAATGGTTTTCCATCGGCTCCCAGCACCCGCACCAACACATCTATGCCGCGCTGTTCGACGATTACACTCGCGTACTGACCCTCGGCAAGCGTGAGTTGATAGCTATGCTTGTGCCCGCCGATGAGTTCTCGTTCGACGGCTTTGCCGAATTCAAGCGCGGTGACTTCCTGTGGACTGTGTCCTGCAACGCTTTGCCGCTTTGTCATCAAGGGCAGTGAAAACAACCCCTGAACCTTAGTCTGAACATTGCCAATGGAAATATTTACAGAGGCGAAAAGGATAAGTATAAGACCGAAGCTGGGGCGCGAAAGAAAGTAGGTTCGGAAGCGGAGAGTCATCGCTTGAAACATCAGACTACCTCCATTGATTCAACTTTGCCTTTTCTGGTTATTGGTTGTGAGGTTATTGGGCTGTAACTTTGAACGTGTAACTACCGATAATTTCCGACGCGCCGGTGTTAGAGATTCCCGACAAGTCGAGTGTGTAATTTTGCGCCTTCAACAGGCTGGCGCGCAAGCGTAAGGGAAGGGTCAGGCTCGCCCGGGTGATTTTGATTTTGCCGCTGCGCCAGATGATCTGTCGGTTCGCAAGGTTTTTCAAAGCGACTTGATAGGCGGGGAAGTCGTTTGATTCCAGTTCCAGTTTCAGCGCCACATAATCGGTGTCTGCAGGCACGGGGATGGAAGGAATTTGATTGCCGCTTCGCATCTGTGGCGCTAGCACCGCCGAAACGACTTTCAAATCGCGCTCTTCAGGGACGACCTTTTCTTCGACCGGCGGCGTACCCGCCAGTTGTTGCTCAAGCTGTGCCAACTTTTCGCGAACGCGCGCCAACTCTTTGGCAATTTCGGCGTCGGCTGACTGCTCGTCGGCAAGCTGTTTTTGCAGCTCATGTTCGCGTGCTTGCAGCACGGCTCGCTCGGCTTGCGTTTGCGCCATCTGATTTCGCAAGCGGGCATTTTCAAGCATAAAATAACCACCTGCAAACAACATCATCAATGCGACAATTGCAAATCCCCACTGCAAAGACGCGCGCGGCACCAGGAAGAATCTGTGCCACAAAGAGTCTTGTGAAGAACTCGTTTTCGCTTCGGCATGCGGCAGCGCAGAAGTTGATGCATCTTTCGTTTGCGCCTCTGCTCTCTTGTCGGTCAAGACCTGAAGGGCTTGCGCCAATTGCACCTTGTCGCGCCGTCCGGGCGAGGCAAGGTAATGCGCCTTGAAGCTTCCCAGATTCTGCTTGGCAAGCTCGCCTCGCACATAGGCATCTACCAGATCGTTTTCTACGGAGATCAGCTGTTCGGCAAATTCGTCATCCATGAGACTCAGTTCATCCAGACGCTCGGCTTCTGTGTCAGGCAAAGCGCCTAAAAGATAACTGATTATGAGTTGTTCATCGTACCTATGCTCTGACACTTGATGTCAGCCTCCATTCTCAGTAACGCCACAGCACTTGCAAACGTCTGACTTGCGACGTTGAAGTGTTGAGCGATCACTATGCAATTTTTTCGGGAGTCGTCTCTCTAATAGAGATAAGACAAATCCGCGAAAATCTTTCATCCGTCATCGCTCATACATTTTCGCGCGCAAGCTTCGAGTTTCTCGCGTATGCGACAGGCACGAATACTCAGCGCATTCATAGTGATGCCGAGTCGCTCAGCCAGCGCCCGGCGACTGTCAATTTTCACCCGCTGCTCCCCCTGGTAATACTGTATAATGATTTCGCCGCTGCCCGATTCCAGGTGCTGTAAGCATTGTTCAAGACAGTTTAGCCGTCTCTCTTCATTCTCTGTTGCATCCGAGCGATCAGACAATGCGACAGCATCCAGAAATGGCTGGTTTGAGTTCGGCAGGTCACCCAGGCTCACCTGACTACGTTCCGTTCGGCGCAGGTATTCCATGAAAACATATTTTGCGACGATGTAGCAGTATTGAGCAGGTATGGTGTCGGTAATCGCGCCTTCTTCTTCCAGCCTCCTGGCTACTCGATTCAGCGTTTCATCAGCCAACTCATCGGGTGCCAGGCAATTCTTGCGGTCAAAATACGAGACCAGCCTTCGCCGCGTCTCCAGATATCTTTGGCCGCCAGAATCTGTGCCTTCGTCAAGCCAGGCGAGAAGCTGGCGCAAGGCGCTTTGGCTCAGCGTCCAGTCTTTCTTCCTTTCAGCCTTTTGGATGGAAGTATCTTTCACATTGCCACGCCCTGTCGAAGGTCTACATATAAGGGTTCGTCAAACCGGACATCATTTTAGTAGTCTGCAATCATATTCAGGGGAAAATACCACAGCCAATGAAGATTGGAGCTGGCTGATCCAGAATCCCTCCTCTTAGGTCCTCTCAACCAAACTAACGAGTACGGCGATTAGCTCCGCAGGCTCAACCGGTTTGGGTACGTGTATCTGGTAGCCCGAAGCAAGAGCCTTCATCCTATCCTCCGTCCTCGCGAATGCCGTGAGTGCTACTGCCGGGATCCAATTCCCTGTTTCACGCGCCCAGCTTTTCACGCGCTTCATAAACGAATACCCATCTTCTACGGGCATCCCAATATCTGACACAATGACATCAGGCCGCCACCTCTGAACTTCTCTAAACCCTTCTTCAGCTGATGAAGCGGTCCTCACATCGGCCCCGGTCTGGGTGAGCACGGTACTGCGCAGGAGAAGCGACTCCGGCTCATCGTCAACGGCTAACACTTTTACTCCTTCAAGTGACCGGGAAGGCATGAAGCTCAGTGTCTCTTCGTCGTCTATGACGAGGTGTATGCGCTCCCCGCCGCCTGATTTCGAGTGCACTACCATCAGCGGAAGCATTACGGTGAATGTCGCACCCAGACCTTTCCCCGGGCTGTCGGCAGTGACACTCCCGCCGTGAAGCTCTATGATGTGGCGCACGATGGCAAGCCCTAAGCCTAAGCCGCCATGGGATCGTGTGCTAGAGCCATCCGCCTGCCGAAAGCGGTCAAAAACATAAGGCAAAAACTCAGGCGCGATCCCTTGCCCTGTATCGCTTACGTCAATCTCAATATGCGAATTAACCCGCAGGAGTCGCACCTGCACGCGCCCGCCGCGAGGCGTGAATTTCACGGCGTTAGAGAGTAGGTTCCATACGACCTGCTGCAGTCTGCCTGCATCGCCTGAGACTGGTCCCGCATTCGGATCGAGGGTCACTTGAAGCCGAACCCCTTTGATCTCGGCAGTCGGACGCACGGAATCAACGGCAGCCTCAACAACTCTGGCAACTTCCAGTGGTTGATTGTTAAGGCGGAACTTCCCGGAGATGATCCGCGAGACATCCAGCAGGTCTTC